>DMCJ01000042.1 GCA_003446735.1 Lachnospiraceae bacterium
CTGATAGAAAAGCCAGTTATCTATCACATTCCTTATATCCGTCTTTTCCTTCATCCCGCTTACGAAAGCCTCATCCGAAGGGTCTTCAAGCAAAGATGAAAGCTCATACATACTCTCCCACTCTTCTTCATTTTGGAGTATCGTATCGCCCTTTAAATAGAACCCTCCCCTGTAATCGGGCATGGCGGGATCGGGAAGCTCGCCCTTAAAATACTCGCTCTTAAATTCATCCGTGTATTTCTTTTTATATATCCTCTCGATATTTTTCCTGCCGGCTTCTATCTGCCTGCTTACTTTCTCGCTCCCGACCTGCTTTGCATCTATAGGTACCATAAGGGCATATATACCCTGATAATGATCGTTTATGAACACTTCACAAAATTCGGCAGCCGTACCGAAATTCTTTCCGTAGGGGTTAACATTTGCTCCGACTTCGTTCCAGAGCTTTATGCATAAAAGATCCCTTATCCTTGTCTCGTCGGCATAAAGGGAATTAAGTACCCAGTCATCATCGTTTCTGAGCCCTAAAAGGTTCTCCTTTTTCTGAAGCCTTAATCTAAGGCTCTTTTTATCATAGGAAAGGCTCGTATTCCCGTGAAGAGCAGCCGTAGTCTTAACGCTTACTGCTTCCGACCCGTCAGCGGGCGTTACAGTAAGATCATAAAGGACACTTCCGTCTGAAGCGTTCTCATCGGTCGTAAGAAAGCTTATGCAGGATAAACCCGTAAAGACAACATTTCCTTCCATATATCCTTCAGAACAGACGGCATGGAAAGGAAAGGCTTTGCCGGATCTGATGCACTGACGTTTATCTTCCCTTCGGATATCCGTTTCAAAGACTATATCACCCTCGTAAAGCTCGTCATCATCGTCTTTAAAGGAAACTTCCAGATCAAATTCTTCCCACTCATCCGTTTCCATATCCGCGGGGATATACCAGGTAAGAGTATCTGATTCAACCGGGATGAGCTTTCCTTTATTTCGGATAGATAAGACATAACGGCTCTTATCAAGCTCCTTTGTCTTTTTTTCGAGCTTTCCGATCACATCAGGGCTTGCAACGGCAAAGCTGCCGTTTCCCTTAAGGTCATATTCAATATAACAGGCGGCTATAAAGCCGGCCATACTTAGTATAAGTAGTATTATCCTGAGCTTTTTCATACAGGGAAAGTATATCATAAAACATGCACAAAAAAAAGCCGCCGCTTATCAAGCGACGGCATTAAAAACTACATATTAAGTTGTAACATCGAACAGTGAACCCGTGCCAAGGTAGGAACCGTAGAGTCCGGCGGAATTGTACGTGCCGCTCGCCATGGCCTGATCCTGTGTCGCATAGGAGCTTATGAAGCTCGCTGCAGTCCCTGCATTATATGCAAATGAACCGCTTCCCGAAAACAGCGTCTTAAGACTTCCCTTATCGGCTTTTGAAAGCTTATCCTCGTCAAGCTTTAATGTACCGTCATCATTAATGGAGATGCCGGCTTTATCAAGGAGCTTTGAGGACATTGCCTCTGAATTTACCATATTGGTGGCCACTCTGGTGACCTTTCTGTTCTCGGACTTTTCAGCAGCCTTTAACATGTCATTGTAATCATCAACGAATGTCTTAACGGCTTTGCCTAATTCCTCGGTCTTATCCGAAGAATAAAGGGATGAATTCTTTCCGGAATATAAAGCCGCGGCGGATTTGGAAAGCTTGGCCGAAGTATCCTTTAAGGATGTGATCTCGGCTGTGGAATCCTTGCTGGCCGTCTTCTCATCTGCGATCTTCCTGGCATTTGACTTAAGATCGTCATTCTGAGAATAATATGACTTCATGAGCTTGCCATAGGCACCGCTCTTAATGGACTTATAATCGCCTAATGCCGACTCAAGACCATAGAATGAAGAATTTAATTTTCCGTTATTTGAATTACCGTTATTAAAAAGACCGCTGTAATCGTTAATTCTCATCCTATCACCTCCCCGCTAAAGGGAATCAATGATCCGTGTTATCTAAAATATATCATTTTCTCTGATAAAATGCAATATAAATAAAAATAATTACTGATATCAGATGACCGTAAATCCTTTTGCCTTTAAACAGTCTGAGACCTCCGCGGGCTCATCTGTATGGAATACCTGAACGGGAAGCCCCGAATCTCTGTTAAATGAAAGGTAAATGTAATCAAGATTGATGTTACTCTCAAATAATGCATTTAAAAGCTTGTTCATCGCACCGACTTCGTCGGCCATCTCTACTCCGATGACATCGGTAAGCCTGCATAAGAATCCTGCCTTAACAAGCGCGTCGCAGGCCTTTTGCGGATCTGAGGTTACCATTCTTACTATACCGTATTCTGCAGAGTCGTTAGTGACTGATCCCCAGATATTTATTCCTTCGTCATTTAATATGCCTGTGATCTCTTTGAGATTACCTTTTTTATTCTCCGCGTAAACGGATATCTGCTTAAGCATTATTATCCTCTTTTCTTTTAATATCTATGCCAAGGGCCTTGTTTCCGCAATGGATGACCTTTGGACTTTTTAATATGACATTCTCCGAATACAATTCTTCCAAAGCATCGCTCTGCTCTTTTGTAAGATCCTCGGAATAGATCTGGTTTTCATAATCGATAAGCACCGCTCCGGTATAGGCCGTCATATAGAACAAGGGCGAAATATCATCGGGTATCTCATCCCAGATATCATTTCCGAAGGGAAGCATGAGTGTCTTTAAATGGCTTTTCAAGCACTCCTCGATATTGCCATCGGGATAGAGCACAGCAGAACACATCGTGGTATTCTGCGGTTTCTTTAAAGCCACGTATTGTGAAGCATTCAAATACCGCTATTCCTCCTTGGGAGCAAATTCAATATATGAAATGTTCTCATAGGGAACGGCTACCTTCGTCTCATTCTCCGAACGTCCCTGAACCTCACCATTGTAGATACTGCTCGTTACGATGTCCTTCTTGAACACGCAATATCCGACGTCGGTAGACTCAAGCGAGACCGAGATATCCGTAACACGGCTTCCGTTACCGAATTCAAGTATTTCCTTTTTGATGGAACTTCCATCCATAAGACCTACGCAGGCGATATCCATATCTTCATGGACCTGCATCAGGAGTTCAAATACTTCCTTGATCATATCTTATCTCCTTAAATGCGAGCTTATTACTCTGCCTTACCCTCTTTTGCGGCTTTCTTCGCTGCCTTTGCTGCAAGTGCCTTCTCAGTGGGCTTTACAAGTACAAGGCAAAGGACAAGTGCTACGATGTAAAGTGCAATGGTAAAGAAAAGCACGTTCTGATATCCTACGGGATTGATCATGATGGGCTTTCCTGCCGCATCAACACCGTGCTCGATAAATTCACCGCTGTGGTTAACGATATAGGTTGCAACCTGGTTACCGGTAAGTCCGGCAAACGCCCATGCGGAAAGTGTGATACCGTGGATGGCGGATATACTTCCCATACCGTAGTGATCCGATAAAAGTGTGGGCACGTTGGAAAAACCGCCGCCGTATCCTGCATTTACGATAAAGATAAGTGCAAGTACGAGGAAGATGAGAAGTCCGTTGCCCTCTCCGTTCTTGATACCCTGAGTGAGCATTACAAGAGCGGTAAATGCTATTGATAAGATGAAGATCATCTTGTAGATCGTGTTCCTGTCTTTCATGGTATCTGCCCATGCAGAGAAACCAAGACGTCCGCCCGCATTGAAGATAGCGGAAACGGTTGAGATGATACCAACAACTCCAGCAAGACCGATACATTTAACGATCATCTTCTCCTGAGAGATAAGTGCAAGACCACAGGTGATATTGATATAGAACATTACCCAGATACCGATGTAGTTGGTAAGGGGCTTTGTCTTAAGTACTTCCATGATCTTGGGCTTCTCGGCATCGTTCTGAGGCTCATGCCAGTCAGCGGGCTTAGCAAGTAAGAGATGTCCGATGAACATCATCACAAAGTAAACGACCGCAAGGATCATGAACATCTTGTAGATACCGCCCTCTCCCAGATTCTCAAGCATGGACTGCATGATAGGGGATGCGATAGCCTTAGCTGCACCGAAGCCTGCAACCGCAAGTCCGGTAGCAAGACCTTTACGATCCTGGAACCAGAGCATAAGTGTCTTAACCGGTGAAAGATATCCGGTACCGAGGCCTACGCCCATGATGAAACCGTAGCTTAAATAAATACCGATAAGAGCCACGGGGCTGTGCTGATGATTTCCGCCGTACATGATGAACACGCCGGTAAGGAACATTCCGACAGCAAAGCATATCGTAGCGATGAGTGAGGATTTGTGAATATCCTTCTCTACTATATTACCAAGGAATGCAGCTGACATTCCGAGGAAGAAAATGGCGAATGAAAACGCCCACTCGGTCGCTCCCTTTGAGTAACCGATATAATCTGCGATCTCCTGTGAAAAGATCGACCAGCAGTAAACAGTACCTATACTGCAGTGTAATAAAAGTGCGGGGATGGCAGCTCTGACCCATTTATTGGCTCTCCATCCGCCTGTTGCCTTAGCATTTTCAGCCATTTTAATGCCTCCTGTAAAAAAAAAATGATCGAGTAACCTCGCAAATGTACATTTTATCACACTTGCAGCCAAAAATCAACGCCTATCCACATAGGGGACGGTTCTCTATGTGGATTTTTGGCGGGCCCCATAGGGGCGCTGCGTGCCGGTGGCACGCGTTCAGCGCGGACCGAGCCGGAAGGCGAGACCGGTTCTCTGTGTCGCATATCATCCAAAAGCATTCATTAAGGCGTTTTGGCTGACTACCGCATTGTTTATATACTGATTTAAACTTATTCCTTCTCTGTCAGCATTTAATGCAGCCTGCATATGAACAAACGGCGCCAATCTCAACGTCATTTTACCGCTGTAATCATTTATATGCTCAATATCAATTTTAGGCAAAGGAATTCCCTCTTCCTCAGCGGTCTCCAACCATGCCTTTTCATTCTCTTCAAATTCCGATAAAGCTTCAGATATATCGTCTCCCTGTCCGACACATCCTTTTAAATAACTGCTCTTGGCAATCCAAAAAACTCGACCTTCAACCTCTGTTTGAAACACTTTAAACGGATATTTAATCATTGATCATTCCTCCCTCGCCTTTCTGATGGTATCATATACGCCACCACCTTTCAAGTAAATGATATCAGTTTCGTATTATGATCAAAATGATTCATTGAAAAATGACAGTCGAATGACTATCAGTTAAAAAGATGAAAAGGATCGCTCCAAGAGGATCCTATGAACCTTGATTTTACTATATATTGTGGCAGCTTTTTAAAAGTCTACCATTATGTAGTGGTTTTATCAACACCAAACGATATAAAGGACTTTTTCTATTATTGTGCGTCTGCCGTCCATCACATCTTTCCGACTCCAAGATAATCCATGAGTGCATTCTGAAAAATCTTCGAACAGTTTACTCCGCTTTCATCAGCTTTAGATGCAAGCCATGCAGGAAGCGAAAGCGTTTTCTTGACAAATCTGTTTCGTATCCTGTCGCGAACGGGCGGCATGAAAACCTCAATTAGCACGGGAACTGAGCCCTTTTTATAATGTATCATGTCAAGAGGTGTGGGATCCGGTATTTCCTCACCATCCTGTTCCATACCAAAAATGTGCAGTCCCAACGCCTCTCTTGCATTGTATAATGCCTCTTCAGTATCCTTCGCACATGGCAGGCATCCGGGTAGATCAGGAAATTCTATGGAAATACCGTCTTTCTCATAATGAAATACAGCTATAAACGAATAACGATCCTTTAACATTACCATTCTCCTTCTATTTCAACTCACTTAATAACGATCCCTGCTTGCAGAATAATACATAATTTATTACGTGTCAACAAAACAATAGCTACATACTTTAATTATTTCTAAATGGAACACCCAATCGAAGCCCTATTTTACTATATATTGTGGTTATCATTCAAACTCTACCATTATGTAGTAGTTCTCTTAAGGGTCACATAGGGGACGGTTCTCTATGTGGATTGCTTATTACGCTCTTCTTACTATGTCCCGGCTGATACCGGTAAGCCTCTCTATTTTTCTGTCAGATAAACCAACGTCCTTAAGCTTTTTGATCTGCTCATTTCTGATCATCTTGTCAAATCCTTTTATTTCACTCAGATCCGACATTCCCAGAGCTCTTTTTGCAAGCACACGAGCCTCATCATCATTTAAGAATCTTTTGCCTTCGTCCGATATTTCCAAATGCTTTTCATCATCGGTCTTTCTCATATACAAAAGATATCCCTCAACTCCTCCCATGATATCAAGAGCCGATCTTACCTCATCATTCTGAGCATTCTTAATATATGCACCATGGCTGCTCCACCTGTATGTGTCATGACTGCATATTCCCGCATTTTCGGGATTCATGTGAATATATCTTATCGCAGACATAAAATATGAATCATTTTCTATCACTGCACTTTTATACCTGTCCTGAAAAACGTGGCCGCTCCTTGTATACTTCGAGTTGAGATGGTATGAATAGCTGCACTCGATCTTTTTCATGATAAGCTCGAGTTCATTGTTCACATCGTGGATGATCATATGAACGTGATTATCCATTAGGCAATAAGCCGCCAGGCCGAAGTTCAACTCCTTTCTGACCTTTGAAAGAATGGAAAGAAATTTGACCCGATCGTTGTCATCCTCAAAAATGACCTGCTTCCCGTTTCCTCTTATCACAACATGATAAAGGCCGGAAGCACATTTAATCCTTGCTTTTCTTGGCAAAACAATACCTCCTCACTATTAAATTGGCGGGTTTCGTGAAAAAATGACTGCCGAACGGCATCATCACCTGACGTAAAACGATTCCTATGCAAGTAATCATCGCATAGGAATCTCAAAAAGTCAATAATATATTGTAATAACATAAGGGACAGTCCCTTGTGGCAAAATCCACATAGAGAACCGTCCCCTATGGGGATTTACCAGCTTAAGGAAATATTTCCCATACCGGCTTTTAATTCCACCTCACCTTCATCTCCGTCGGAAACATAGGTGCCCTTTACTCTTTCTCCGTCAAGCTCTACATTTCCCATATCGCTCTCAGCCTTGATCTTATAATCGTCCAGATCCCTGCTGCTTACTAAGATCACATTTCCCATATCGCAGTCAGCAGTAAGTTTTTTAAATTCAATGTTATTTATCTCGACATTTCCCATATTGGCATCTATGTCCACAGACTCTGCCACTATGTTACTGCCTGTCACATTACCCATATTTAAGTCAATATCGATGGATAACGCTTCCATATCTTCAATGTTCAGATTGCCCATGTCTATCTCGAAGCCGGCATCCTTTATCTTTGTATCCGAAGGGATGGTTATGACCATTCGGCTCTTATAGTTTGCGTTCTTTGCAACATTGATCTTGCTCTTCTGCTCTATCTTTAAGATCCCGTTATCAGCTTTAACTATAGGCTTTAGATCTTCATTCCCTTCGTAGGAAACAGCGCACTCATCTCCGCGAATGATCTCAACATTTAATACTTTTGCATCGATGTCTATGGAGTTTATCCCGGTATAGGAATCCTGAAACTCGGTCTTTTTGGTGTTAGCGGGCTTAAATATGCTAAACGGATCAAAACCGAAGAACCCTCCTAAATGGATGCCGCATCCTATTATGATGGCAGCTATTGTGACTATACCCAGTATTGTAAGATATAAGTTTTTCATTTTTACTCTCCTTTCGGATCAACGATCAGCTTTACTATTCCGGATAAAACACCTGCTATGGGCCAGATTATCCAGCTTATATACCATTTAAATGTCAGGAAACTGTAGATGAGATATATGCTTGTTACCGTGCTCCA
Source organism: Lachnospiraceae bacterium (assembly GCA_003446735.1). Classification (GTDB taxonomy): domain Bacteria; phylum Bacillota; class Clostridia; order Lachnospirales; family Lachnospiraceae; genus UBA2882. Next base: position 7,858 of record DMCJ01000042.1, read on the forward strand.
GTAAACATCCATTACCGCCTTTGCGCGTGAGTCCTTCTTTCCCGATCTTACCGATTCGTAGCTGCCCGATACAGTGCCTTCTCCGTTTAAGGATAAAAGCTTTCTGTATGCACTCTCTTTTCCACCGGAGAAGATGATGAGCATGACTCCGACTCCTACCATCGCAAAGAGGAATATTCCCTGAAATGTGTCACTTAAAGGTCCGGCCGGAAACAGCGAATCTACTATTATGGTAGGAATTATCGAAACGATGCAGAGCATTATACCTATTGTAAGGAGCACTGCTCTGTTACCCCTGTTATACTGTCTTTCCCTGTAGATATATTCGCTCGTAGCATAATCTACCGAGCAGGGAAAATCATCCATGAACGACCACTTATTCATAACTACCGAAGAAAATACTATTATACCCACTCCTGCGGCAACTAAAAGGAACATGACCACTACACCAATACTTACGAACTTTTCTCCGATAAACGGCAGCGATCCGAAGGAGATCGGTCCTATGGGCGAGATTATAAAGAGAAATACGGCCAGGGCTATAAAAAACATGTGCCTTGTCTTATCAGCAATATAATCCTTTGCCTCCTCTAACGGGATATTGTGACGCTCGGTAGGATCGGCATCCTTCATCACTCCGGCTATGCCTAATGAAGCTGCGAGCTCATCCAGATTGCCGAACTCCGAGATCACGATCCCGACCGCCTCGTTCTCACTCTTTCCTTCATCTATGAGCTCGTTGTACTTATCCTCCATCATGGAGTAAAGCTCACTTTTGGCTTTCATAACCTCTTCCGTAGCCGGAAGAGATGCAAACATTGATTCAAGATAATTTTTTATCGTATCCATATCAGTCCCTCTCTATAAAACGCTCTATTACATCTTTTGTAAGATTCCACTCTTCACACTTGTTACTGTAATACTCTTTTCCCTTATCAGTGATCCTGTAGTAGGTCCGCTTCTTACCGTTCTCGGCATTCTGGGAATAGGATTCTATATAACCGTTTTTCTCCATCCTCGTGAAGGCCGAATACAGTGTTGTCTCCTTGATCAGATATTTCTCTTCGGATAAACTCTTTATCTTCTTTGATATCTCATATCCGTATGAGGGAGCATCCTTTAGGAGAAAGAGGATCATCGTGTCGTTATAACCTCGGATCACATCACTGCTGATCTCAATCATTGATCTACCTCTCTTATTCTTATTCATTTTTGCCCGGTGCGCATCCGGGAGATCTTTTCGACATCGTTGCTTCGCTTAACGCTGCTTCGTCCCTGTTACTTCGTCTGACGTTGCTTTGTTTATCGTTGCAACGACTGTCGTACTACATCTGTCGTAGTAAAATATACCACGCCTGTCGGAGTATGTCAACACCTTTTTAAAAAAATTTTTTGCTTTATAAAAATTCCTGAAGAATTACCTGTAAAGAAAAAAAACAGGAGGCCTCTGCCTCCCGTTCCTGTCCTTTCTATTTAAGCACTTTTGTAAGCGTTTCGATCAGATTCCCTATATCTATCGGCTTAGCGACATGTCCGTTCATCCCGGATTCGATGGCCCTCCTTGCATCCTCCGAAAACGCATTGGCCGTCATTGCTATTATCGGGACGTCCTTCTTTTTATCGTCCTTAAGCTCCCTTACCTTTCTTGTAAGCTCATATCCGTCCATCACCGGCATC
>DMCJ01000117.1 GCA_003446735.1 Lachnospiraceae bacterium
AACGCCGGATGGCGCATCGACTATTTCGTGGCATCGGGCTCCCTTAAAGACAGGCTTGTTTCCGCGGATATTCATACCGAGATCTTAGGGAGTGATCATTGCCCGGTGGAGCTGTGCATTAAATAGAGGGGCGCCCGCGCTAGAGCGGAAGCGTGTCCGTAGAAGTTATATACTCACTCCGGGCAGAAACCAATCATTTTCACTCCGGGCATGAACCTGTATTTGGGGTTTGCAGTTCAAAAAAATCAGGTATGGAAAAGAATTATAACAAAACACTTAAAGCATGTTATCTCGGGTTTATAACGCAGGCGATAGCGGCCAATTTTGCACCGTTATTGTTTCTGAGATTTCATACGGAATACGGAATATCGCTTGGAAGGATCGCGCTTATCTCGACCACGTTTTATTTTACGCAGCTGATCACGGATGTACTATGTGCAAAATATGTGGAACGGATCGGATATCGCAGGGCTGTCGTAATATCCGAGGCTGCATCTGTGGCAGGCCTTATAGGACTTGCGTTTCTCCCGGACTTATCTTCAAGTCCTTTTGCCGGTATTATCATAAGCGTTGTTATATATGCGATCGGAAGCGGGCTTATAGAAGTGCTTGTAAGCCCAATAGTCGAGGCGTGTCCTTTTGAGCATAAGGAGGCAGTCATGAGCCTCTTACACTCATTTTATTGCTGGGGGACAGTGGCGGTCATTGCTCTCTCCACGGCTTTTTTCGGTATCTTCGGTATTTCAAACTGGAAATGGATGGCCCTTATATGGGCGATAATACCGCTTTATAATATCTATAACTTTTTAACCTGCCCCATTGAACATCTTGTAGAGGATGGGCAGGGAATGACTCTGAAAGAGCTTCTTTGTTCACCGCTTTTCTGGATGGGGATCCTGCTAATGATATGTGCCGGGGCATCCGAGATAGCCATGTCTCAGTGGGCATCGGCATTTACGGAAAGTGCACTTGGCATAGAAAAGAGGATAGGGGACCTGGCCGGCCCGTGCATGTTTGCGGTGATGCAGGGAATAAGCAGGGTGATATACGGAAAACACGGGAGCCGTATCGATCTTACAAAATACATGATGGGATCGGGTGCATTATGTCTGTTATGCTATATTCTTGCGTCAATATCACATAACCCGTTAATAAGTCTTGCGGGATGTATCATGTGCGGATTTTCGGCAGGTATCATGTGGCCCGGGACTATAAGCATAATGTCAAAGAGATTGCCGGTCGGCGGAACGGCGATGTTTGCGCTCCTGGCGATGGCGGGAGATATAGGCGGGTCCGTGGGACCTGCAGCAGTCGGATTTGTTACGCAGAAGGCAAACGATGATCTGAAAGCAGGTATGCTCTGCGCAGCTATCTTCCCTGCGGTGATGATCATAGTACTTTTTTTGCTAAGAAGAGAAAACAGAAGTGAGGATATCTGCTTGTAATCAATGGTGTATTTTGGTAATATTGTGGTAATTTAGGAGGTGTTTTATGACTATTGCAAATGACCTCGATTTGACATGCGGCCTTTCGGATGAAGAACTTACGCAACGGTTTAAAGAGTCTATCAGAATAGATGATGAAATACGAAAGATAAAAGGATTACCCGTCGCAAGATATAACAGAGAATTGAAAAAGGCATACCTTGAATATCCTGACGGGAGGATTGAATATGTTGAATCTTGATCCTGTAAAATTGCCGGAGGTAATGTTTTTTGCTGGACCAAACGGAAGTGGAAAATCCACCATCACCAAGCTTGCTAAAGTTGTTGGGGAATACATAAATGCTGATGATATAAAGAGAACCATACTGTGTACCGATCTTGAGGCTGCTGAAAAAGCTGAAGCGCTTCGCGAAAGCATGTTGAAGCAAAAAAAGGACTTTACCTTTGAAACTGTGTTATCTACTGAAAGAAACATCAATTTGCTGAAAAGAGCTAAAGAAGATGGTTACTTCATCAGGGGTATATATATTCTTACCGCAGATCCGTTGATCAATGTTGCAAGGGTAAATGCCAGAGAAGCACTTGGTGGACATGGGGTTCCTAAGGATAAAGTGATTTCCAGATATAACAAAGCACTTAAACTGATACCGGAACTAGTAGGTATTTGTGATATCCTTCATATCTATGATAATACTGAAGAACCATTCAGAATTTTTAAGAAAAGGAAAGATGTTTATTTTCACTGGAGTAATATATATTGGAACAATTCAGATATAGAAGAGCTTACAGGAATCAGTATTTATAACTAAACTAGGTAATATGAGTGATGTCTATATAGCCGTCCTACTACAGTGTTTTTGAAGCGCAAACGATATGGTAGAACGGCTGTATTATTTGTTTTTGAAAACAGAAAAAATATATAGATCTAAGAACCGACAAATTTGTGCGGTTGGAAGGTTGTTAGTAAAATCCCGCCAGGACAGACGAGGTTGCCGGGAGCACTCCGGATGGGATACAGAAGCATCATGATTGCGCATGATACTTGTCACGCGCTGTTTATGATGATAAAATGAAATTCAGGCCGAAAATTTAGCCGTAAAAGCGAAAGCTGAAAGCGGAAGCCGGTCATGGAAGGAGAAAAGTTATGTCAACCAAAATAGGAATACTCGGATACGGTAATCTCGGACGCGGTGTTGAGGCTGCGATCGCAAGGAATAAGGATACGGAGCTTGTAGGCGTATTTACCAGGCGTGATCCGTCGACAGTTAAGATAGCGACAGAAGGAGTGGAAGTTTATCGTCAGGATAAGCTTTCGGAAATGAAGGATAAGATAGATGTTCTTATCATCTGCGGCGGTTCCGCTA
>DMCJ01000085.1 GCA_003446735.1 Lachnospiraceae bacterium
TTAAACGCGATCCTTGCGGCTTTATGAGGCGCTGAAGCAGACAATAAGGCGCTGATGCAGACAGGCGCTGAAGCAGACAATAACGTATATGATAACGCATACGAGGGGGTAGAGACATGAAAGTCAGAAAACTGAGCATTACGGCAAAGATACTTGCAAGTTCGCTTGTCCTTTTGATACTTGGAGAGGTCATCGTAGGAGTTGCGGTATATAACAGGAGCAAAAACCTGCTCATAGAGCAGATAAAAGAAAATGTTGCCAATGTGGACAGATGCATAGCGGCGACGGTCGACGGGGACAGCCTTTCGAAAGAAGGAGTGCTTGAGGTAGGCTCCGATGCATACAATACGGTCCTTGATGAACTTAGCATATACAGGGATAATGCAGAGGTCGAATATGTTTACACGGTCGGCTTAAATGAGAGCGGAAATCTTGTGTTCATGGTGGACTCGGATCCCGAAGAGCCCGGACTTCCCGGTGAAGATTTTGAAGCCGATGAGGAGGAGCTGCCGAACATAATGGCGGCGTTTGAAGGAACGACCTACGTAAATGAAAAGCCTTATACGGATGAGTGGGGAACGCACCTTAGCGCATACAGTCCCGTTTACGATTCAAACGGAAATATTCCGGGGCTTGCGGTCGTAGATGTCAGCGTAGACTGGTTAAACGAGCAGATATCCAGACTGGCCAGGATGGCATTTATCATCTGCGTTATAGTAGTCCTCGTAAGTGCATTGATCATGGTGCTTTTAAGCCTGGTGATAAGAAGGTCGTTTAAGCTTCTTAATGAAAAAGTATGTGAGCTTGCCGACGGAGGCGGGGATCTTACAAAAGAGATAGAGATAACATCCGGCGATGAGTTTGAGGTCATAGCGGGAAACATAAACAGACTTGTCGCTTTCATACGTGAGATACTTCTTAATATATCCGAGAATACGAATACGCTCCTTGGCGATTCCAGAGGAATAGCGGAAAATATCGGAAGAACGAGGCAGGATGCATCAAGCGTGACGGCCACGATGGAAAATATAAGTGCTTCGATGCAGGAGACGGCGGCTTCCATAAACGAGACCAACAATCTCGTGCAGGAGATAACCACATCCTTTAAGGCTATCTCGGATCGCATAAGCAGGGGAACCAAATATTCCGGAAAGATGCGCATACAGGCAAAAGAGATAGGGGAAGAAGCAAGGAGGCAGCAGCAGCTGACCGGCGAAAAGATGGATCTTATCGCAAAGAGCGTCGAAGAGGGGATCAATAATTCAAAAGAAGTCGAGAAGATACAGCTTCTTACCAACGATATAATCGGGATCACAAATCAGACAAACCTTCTTGCGCTTAATGCTTCGATAGAAGCGGCAAGAGCGGGAGAAGCGGGAAGAGGATTTGCGGTCGTAGCTACCGAGATAGGAGAGCTTGCTCATAATTCGGCAAATGCCGCAAGTGAGATAAAGAGCGTATCCGAGGCCGTGATAAAGGCGGTAAACAACCTTGCGGGAGAGGCTAAGAACCTCCTTGAATTCATGCGCGAGATCACGGGCGATTCGTTTGAAAAGCTTTCGGATACGAGCGGAAAGTATTTGGATTCCGCAGAGACCATCGATATCATGATGGAGGATTTTGACAATATAAGTAAGGCGATCATGGAAAATATTGACAGGATCAGGGATTACACCGATTCCGTCAACAGTGCCGCCACCACTTCGGCCAATGAATTAGTGGATGCCACCGGTAATGTGTCCAATATTTCCGAACTCTTGTTGGCGATCGACTCCGATGCGAAGGAGAGTGAGACGATGACCGACAATCTCTTCGGTGAGGTTAACAAGTTCAAGATATAAGGATACAGCCGGGAATAATGCGGCCGGGCAAAATACAGAAGATAACATCCCGGGAAAGGACGAGAAAAATGAAGAAGATAAAGATGTATAACGAAGAAGGTTTTACTTACAGGGACATGGGAGCCTGCTCGGCAAAAGGGTTTAAGGCAAACGGTATGCACACGGGCATCCATCCCGATCCAAATAAGAACGATCTTATGATCCTTTTCAGTGATGAGCCCTGCAATACGGCGGCGGTATATACCACGAACAAAGTAAAGGGCGCACCTATTATCGTCACAAAGGAAAATCTCGAAAGATCGGGCGGGATATCAAGGGCGGTCATCGCCAATTGCAAGAATGCAAATACCTGCAATAAAGACGGCGTTGAAAAAGCCGGGATCATGTGCGATGAAGCCGCAAGGGCACTTAATATAAAAAGCGAGGAAGTGATCGTAGCTTCCACCGGAGTCATCGGCGCACCCTTTGATGTTACGCCGGTAAAAGAGCATATAGACGAGCTTGTAAAGAATTTAAGCGCCGAGAATCATTTAGAGGCAGAAAAGGCCGTTATGACAACGGATACCGAGCCTAAGGAATATGCGGTATCCTATACCTTTGAGGGAAAAGAGATAACGGTAGGCGGGATGGCCAAGGGAAGCGGGATGATCCACCCCAATATGGCGACCACATTAAATTTCATCACTTCGGATGTAAATATATCGACCGGACTTCTTCAAAAAGCTCTTTCGGAAACCGTAAAATATACTTATAACTGCATGAGCATCGACGGGGATACATCCACCAACGACATGGTATCGGTTATGGCAAATAAGATGGCCGGAAATGATGAGATAACGGATGAGTCAGAGGAAGGCTATAAGCTGTTTAAAAAGGCCCTTTATATCGTAATGAAGAACTTAACGAGGATGCTTGCTGCCGACGGAGAGGGCGCAGGAAAACTTGTTGAATGTTATGTTAACCATGCGCAGGATTATGATACGGCCATAACACTGGCTAAGTCGGTCATCGGTTCATCCCTTGTAAAATGCATGATCTTCGGGTCAGATGCCAACTGGGGAAGGGTGCTTTGCGCCATGGGTTATTCCGGGGCAGAGGTTGACATAAATAAGATAGATGTGGACTTTGAAAATGACAAGGGAAGGGTCCATGTCTGCGAGGGCGGATACGGAGTTCCCTTTTCCGAGGAAAAAGCCAAAGAGATCTTATCGGAGGATGAGATCCGCATAGTCATCGATATCCATTCGGGAGAGTGTGAAGCAACCGCATGGGGATGCGACCTTACCTATGACTACGTAAAGATAAACGGAGATTACAGATCATAAAAACGGGTAAGAAAAACTTAAGGAAGATGATCCTCAGGGAAATAAAGAAGTCATTTGGCCGATTCTTTGCGATCTTTGCCATAATCGCAATCGGAGTCGGCTTTTTTTCGGGTGTCAGGATAACGACGCCGGTCCTTGTAAATACCGTAGACGGATTTTACAAAAAGACAGGCTTTTTTGATCTTAAGCTCTTATCGACCTTAGGCTGGGAAGATGAAGATGTAGATAAGGTTAAAAAGCTTGACGGGGTAAAAGAAGCCGAAGGATCTGTCACATACGATATCATCGTAAAAAGAGGCGAGGATTCGGAAGATGTATTTAAGGTCCATTCGATAACAAAAGGTATTAACGGTCTTATCGTAAGAAAAGGCCGGCTTCCCGAAAAGGATGACGAGATCTTCCTTGAATCTCATTATTCGGGAACATATGATGTAGGCGATGAATTCATATTAGCTGCCGAAAACGAGAAAGAGGATAAGGATCATTTTAAATACGATAAATATAAGATAACGGGATTTGGCGATTCCTCGCTTTATATTAATTTTGAAAGAGGAACTTCGTCCTTGGGAAACGGTACCGTTTCCGGATTTGCCTATATCCTTCCCGGAGGCTTTGAAGAAGATATCTATACTGAAGTCTATGTAAAGCTTGAAGGAGACGAAAAGCTCTTTTCCGATGCCTATGATGATAAGATAGACGCGCTCATGGATAAATGGGAAGATGATACAAAGAAGATAGCCACTAAGCGTTATGAAAGGATATATAAGGAGGCTGATGAAAAGCTTTCGGATGCAAAAGAGGAATTTGAGGAAAAGAAGGCTGACGGGCAAA
>DMCJ01000218.1:0-5523 GCA_003446735.1 Lachnospiraceae bacterium
CCTCTTCAGCCACTTGAGTACATCTCCAAGCTGAACTTCCTCTACCAATATGATATGCGCCTTTAAGTGACGCAAACCCTATTATAAACATAAGTTACCCGTTTGTCAACGGATTGTATTTAAAGTTCCCCCGTCTTTTCAACAAGCTCATAAAGGTCCGTTCCGTTTGAGTCGATCACGACTACAACGGGAAAATCTCTGACCTCCATCCTTCGAACGGCTTCCGTGCCAAGATCATCATAAGCGATAACCGCGGAAGCAGTGATCGACTTGGAAAGAAGCGCCCCGGCTCCTCCTATGGCCGCAAAATAAACAGCCCCGTTCTTTACCATGGAATCCTTTACGGCCTGGGATCTTTTTCCTTTTCCGACCATTCCCACAAGTCCCATATCCAGCAGCTTTGGTGTATACTTATCCATCCTGCTCGCGGTTGTGGGACCGGCCGATCCAATTACGCGTCCTTCTCTTGCCGGAGTCGGTCCCATATAATAGATCACGCTTCCGTCAACCTTAAAGGGGAGCTCCTCTCCTGCCTCAATAGCTTCGTACATTCTTTTGTGAGCGGCATCTCTGGCTGTATATAAAGCTCCGGTAAGGTAAACATAGTCACCGGCTTTAAGTGTCGCGGCTTCTTCTTTTGTGAGTGGAAGATTAATGTGTTTTTCCATTTTAAAGCACCCTGCTCTCGTGTCTGTTAACGTGACAGCATATATTTACCGCAACGGGTAAACCTGCTATATGCGTAGGATAGGTCAATATGTTTACGGCAAGCGCCGTAGTAGTCCCGCCGAGTCCGGCAGGCCCTATCCCGGTACGGTTTATCATTTCGAGCAGTTCTCTTTCCATATTATATATATGTCTGTCTTCGGCTCTTTCGGAAAGGGGTCTTGTAAGCGCCCTTTTAGCAAGGAGCGCCGCTTTTTCAAACGTTCCTCCGATCCCGACGCCTACCACCATGGGCGGGCACGCATTCGGACCTGCATCTTTTACTGCCGTAAGGATCGCATTCTTTACGCCCTCTTCACCATCAGCAGGCTTTAACATAAATACTCTGCTCATGTTTTCGCTTCCGAAGCCCTTTGGTGCAACCGTTATGCGCAGTGTATCTCCCGGAACGATATCATAGTGAATGACAGCAGGGGTATTGTCTCCGGTGTTAACTCTTTTTAAAGGATCTCCCACAACAGACTTGCGAAGATAGCCTTCAGCATATCCACGTCTTACGCCTTCATTTATCGCATCGGTAATACTTCCACCTTCAACATGAACATCCTGTCCTATCTCGAAGAAGACAACGGCCATACCCGTATCCTGACAGATCGGGATCTGATCGTTCTGTGCTATCGCAAGATTGTCCTGAAGCTGCCATAATATCTGTTTGCCCAAGGATGACTTTTCCATGAGGCCGGCATCATCAAGAGCGGCCTTCATATCGCTGCTTAAGGAATAGTTTGCGGCAATGCACATTTCGCAGACCGCATTCTCTATTTCCGAAACGTTTATATTTCTCATTACTCTAATACTACTTTCTTAAAGTTCTTCTTTCCGCGTTTTACAACCATTCCGTCTCCGGAAAGCTGTGCCTTTGTAAATGTTGCCTTGAAATCGCCGACCTTTTCTCCGTCAACACTGACACCGCCCTGTTCGACCGCACGACGGCCTTCACTTCTGCTGGTAACAAGACCCGACTTCACAAGGATGGAAAGAATGTCGATGGAATCTCCTTCGATTTCTTCTTCCTTTATATATGCGGTAGGCATGTCTGCTGCATTACCGCTGGAGAAAAGCGCTCTTGCAGATTCCTTTGCCTTATTTGCTTCCTCTTCACCATGAACCATATTGGTAAGCTCAAATGCGAGGATCTCTTTTGCTTCGTTTAACTGACTGCCTTCCCACTTATCCATCTCATCGATCTGCTCTAAAGGAAGGAATGTGAGCATACGTAAGCATTTAAGTACATCGGCATCTGAAACATTTCTCCAGTACTGATAGAATTCAAAAGGAGAAGTCTTATTGGGATCAAGCCATACGGCACCCTTCTGGGTCTTGCCCATCTTCTTGCCTTCGGAATTTAAAAGGAGGGTAATGGTCATCGCATATGCATCCTTGCCGAGCTTTCTTCTGATAAGCTCGGTTCCGCCAAGCATGTTGCTCCACTGATCGTCTCCGCCGAACTGCATATTGCATCCGTATTTTTCATACAGGCATAAGAAGTCATAGCTCTGCATTATCATGTAGTTAAACTCAAGGAAAGAAAGCCCCTTTTCCATTCGCTGCTTATAGCATTCTGCAGTAAGCATCCTGTTAACGGAGAAGTATGCGCCTATATCCCTGATGAACTCGATGTAATTAAGATCGCGGAGCCAGTCGGCATTATTTACCATCATGGCCTTTCCTTCGCCCTCACCGAATTCGATAAAATTGCTCATCTGCTTTTTAAAGCATTCGCAGTTATGATCGATCTGATCTACCGTCATCATGGTTCGCATATCGGTCCTTCCGGTGGGATCACCGATCATTCCGGTGCCGCCGCCCACAAGAGCGATGGGTTTATTTCCCGCCATCTGCATTCTCTTCATAAGGCAGAGCGCCATAAAATGTCCTACATGAAGGCTGTCTGCCGTGGGGTCGAAACCTATATAAAATGTGGCTTTACCTGTATTGACAAGATTCCTTATCTCTTCCTCATCGGTAAGCTGAGCCAGTAAGCCTCTTGCTTTTAATTCTTCAAAAGCCTGCATTTTTTATTCCTCTTTTCTTATTAATATAAGTATGTATGTTGCATATTGATACAGAGTTGATTGTATTAAATAGATGTATCTTTGTCAAGAGGAATGCCCGCGAACAGGCTTCCTAGAGCCGGTCCCCGGGCATAAGCAGAATGTAATATGGGTATTACCTTATTTTATCGCACCGGTACGGTAAATGAACTTAACCTTTCCGGTTTCGCCTTCGGCGAGTTTCGTGAATGTCTTATAGTCCTGACTCAAACTCATGATCTTCTGGATCCTGTCGATCTCGGTTGCTACATCGCCATCTACCGCATTCGTGATCTTCTTTATTCCTTCCTCGTCAAACTGTGCAATACCTTCGCTTAATCTTCCGGCTCCGTCATCAAGCTTACCCATTCCGTCTGCAAGTGTGCCCGCTCCTTTGGCAAGCTCGCTGCTTCCGGATTTAAGCTGTCCGGATGCCTGATCAAGTGCAGTTGCACCGTTTAATGCACTGGCCATTCCCTGATCCAAAGTATTTGCACCATTTGCAAGCTGACCGGCTCCGTTTGCCAGATCCTGTGCTCCGCTTGCAAGAGCCTGAGCTCCGTTTACAAGGTCGGTAAGCTGTGAAAGATCTGTCTGCGACTGTATGGTAGTAAGAGCTGTTTCTGCTCCGACCGCACCTCCTAAATTACCGGCATCCGTTGCAAGCCTGGTAACTGCGGAAGTTACTCCTTCAGAGGAAACTCCCTGTGCTGCCGCTCCTGCTGCCTGAGCGATAGCTGCCTGGGTATTGGGATCTGCCATTGCTGCCTGTACGGAATTTGAAGCCGCACCTGCTGCCGCTGCCGTAATACTGTCAGTCTGAGATGCAACAGCTCCCGCTATAAGATCCTCGGAAACAGCTCCTGCCGCTGCCTTCGCTGCTGCGTTCTGCATCTTACCTGCAAGATCCTTGATCGCTGCCTGGGCTGCCTCGGGATCCTGAGCCGTAGCAAGTACATTACCTATTCCGGCATTGTATTCCTGCATTGCCGCTGTTATGGCTTCTGTGGTTACTGCATCTCCTGCCGCCTTTGCTGCCGCTCCTGCCGCAGCCGATGCTGATGCCTGTGCCGCTGCACCCGCTGCCGCATTTCCTGCCGCCTGTGCTGCCGCTCCTGCTGCTGCCGTAGCGCTCGCGTTTGCGATCTCGGTTCCGAAACCTGTGACCGCTGAAGTTACCGCAGCTTTATCTGCATCTACCTGAGGTGCCAATGCATTCTTGTTAGCCTGCTGCTCAGCTATACCTGCATCAAGAGATGTTTTCATATTATTAAGACTGTCGGACATCTTTCCTACACCCGCACTGACCTGCGCTGCTCCGTTAGCCAGATCACCTGATCCTTTCGCGAGTTCTCCCGCACCTCCTGCGAGCTGGGAAGATCCGCCTTTTAACTGACTAAGGCCTCCTGTAAGCTGTCCGACGCCGGCGGTGTACTGACCTATTCCGCTTGCCAGCCTTTCAGCTCCGTCCTTTAATGAAAAACTTCCGTTCGCAAGCTTATCGGCTCCGCTCTTAAGCTCTCCGGTTCCGTTTGTAAGTGCTGCTGCCGCATCATTTAATCTGTCCATAGATTCATCAAGTCCGGAAAGATCGATACCTCCGGCCATATCAAAATCAGAGATCAGGTCAGGCATTGCCACAGAAACCGTCATATCAAGCGCGAAGTCCGTTGCATCGGCTTCCACCTCTACATAATCGGGAATTGTAATGTCATTATCTTCAAATCTCTCATCCAGTTCTTCTTTTGCCTTGCCATCGGGATCAAGGCTTTCCTTTAATCCGGGCATTGCAAGTCCCACTACTATATTTCTCGAACCGTCTGATACCACTTTTCCGTTTGTAACGGATACATTTGAAAATGAATCAACCGGAAGGAAAAGTGCGCTCACTACTGTAAAAGGAACACAAAGATCCTCTTCATTTCCGGATATCTCCTCTGTCCTTAGCTCATTATTGGTATAATCGAACCTTATCTTTACCTTTCCGCTCTTTCCGGCAAGATCCTCAGGTGCGATCTCTTCTCCGTCAAGATAATATGTGATCTTCACATCTATAGGGGTCTGCTCGTTTGTCTTTCCCTGATAATAGATATCATTTCCATTTGCATTCCATTCAATCGTATCGTTACTTCCTGCCGAATAGGTTTCATCGCCTTTTACATTTTCGATATTTTCAAGCGACGAAGCATCGGTAAGCACGTCCTTTCCTTCCGGATTTTTAAGCCACTCACTTACTATTGTCTGCTCCACGTCTCCTTTAGCATCAGTTATTACATAGACTGTCTCTTCTCTGTCTACCGACGGATCGCCACTGTCTGTCTGATTACCGATGATCTTGGTAAGAGCATCTTCCTCAGCCTCTTCGTAATCACTTTCGGCCATTGCCGTGAGCGTGTAATTTTCAGCTCCTGCAAATAAGACCGCGCAGGACAGCAATACAGCTCCAACTCGTTTTATATTCTTTCCCATATCTTTCATTGTGCTCCCTCCTTAGCCAAAACCGGCTGCTTCTTTTCTTTAAAGAAATGAAAACTCGTATATCCGATCAATTTGTCAAATACCATATATAATGCAGGTAATACGAGCATTACCGTTATCATGCTTATGATGGCTCCTCTGGCCATTAAGTTACAAAGTGAACTTATCATATCGATATCCGAATAAAGACCGACTCCGAATGTCGCGGCAAAGAAACTCATCGCACTTACGAATATCGATTGAACGCTGGCTTCGTGCGCAGAAAGAACCGCCTCTTTCTTACTCT
>DMCJ01000218.1:5585-10464 GCA_003446735.1 Lachnospiraceae bacterium
GCCCTTTCCCTGCCGTATCTGGTAGTCATCAGTATCGCATAGTCAACCGTCGATCCAAGCTGTATCGTTCCTATTACGATCGATGCGATAAACGGGATCGTGGTTCCCGTGTAATACGGCAGACCCATATTTACGAAGATCGCAAATTCAATGGTAAGTACCAGTATAAACGGCAGCGATATCGATTTAAATACAAAGAAGATTATTATAAAGATCACTCCGATCGAAACCGTGTTTACCGTATTGAAATCCTTGTTTGTTATAGTGATAAGATCTTCGGTACAAGGTGCTTCTCCTATGAGCATTCCTTTCGGATCGTAATCTTTTACTATTTCATTTATCTTATCGCACTGCTTGTTAACCTCGGGTGATGCTACTTTATATTCAGATGATATGATGATGAGCTGCCATTTTTCATTTTTAACATCTGCCATAAGATCTTCCGGGATCATATATTCCGGAATGCTGCCGCCGACAACCGTCGACTCACCGATCACCGATTTAACACCATCGACTTTTTTGATCTCATCAGTCATCTTGCGGATCGTTTTTCCGTCAAGCGAAGCATCCGCTAAGATGATATGTGTCGTGCTCGTATGAAACAACTCATCAAGCCGCTTGTTGGCCTGTATGCTCGGGAGGTAATCCGGCAACGTAGAATCAAGATTATAATAAACTTCCGTATTCTTGTATCCGAAGACTGCCGGTATCCACAAAAGCGCGAAACAGATCAGTATCGGGATATATGCTTTTACCGTAAAGCCGCTTATCCTGAATTTCGGGACTATCGGTTTATGCCTTGTCTTTTCAATTGCCTTTTCAAATATCAGTATCATCGAAGGAAGGATCGTTACACATCCGATAACACCGAAAATAACTCCTTTGGCCATTACTATTCCGAGATCAAATCCCAATGTAAAACTCATAAAGCAAAGAGCGATGAAACCTGCCACCGTAGTGATCGAACTTCCGACCACCGAGGAGAAAGTTTCCGCGATCGCATTGGCCATGGCTTCCTCTTTATCATCTGTCTTATCTCTGTTCTCCTGATAGCTGTGCCATAAGAATATTGAATAATCCATCGTAACACCCAGCTGAAGTACTGCTGCCAGAGCTTTTGTTACGTAGGAAACCTGCCCCATGAAAATATTGGTTCCCATATTATACAGGATCGCCATTCCGATGCTTGCCAGGAAGAATACCGGGATAAGAAACGAATCCATGGTCAGCGATAACACCACTGCCGAAAGTACCACGGCTATAAGCACATATATCGGCTCCTCTTTATCAGCAAGATTCTTTGTGTCCGTTACGATAGCACTCATGCCGCTTATAAGGCACTGATCGTTCGTAACTTCTCTCATCTTTCCGATCGCTTCCATGGTCTCGTCCGACGACATTGTCGTATCAAACATTACCATCATCATCGTTGCATCGCCGTTAATGAATGCTTCCCGGATATCATCCGGAAGGATTTCAACGGGAACACTCAGATCTGCTACCGAATCGTACCAGATGACCGTTTTAACATGATCAACTTCCGAAATCTTTTCTTTCAGTTTAGCGACATCCTTTAGCGGCATATCTTCCACGACGACCATCGAAAACGCACCAGTCCCGAATTCATCTTCCAGGATGTCCTGTCCTTTCATCGTTTCGATGTCCTTAGGAAGATAAGAAAGAATGTCGTAGTTTACTCTCGTCTTTAAGTAGCCGAAAGCTGAAGGGATCAACAATAACGTAGCCACTATCAGTATCAGCACTCTTGCTTTGACGATAACCTTTGCAAAACCTTTCATAATACCCACCTGCTTTTCCTCTGTCTGCGGGGAATCTTCATTCTGTCCCCTGATGATCAAAGCCATAATACAAAAAAAGATCGAATATGTTAATATTCAATCTTTCTCGTTTGTCTATGCAAAAACGACATATCAACCGATATGTCGTTCATTCCGCTACACCATTAAGATATTGTGTTCTTTTCTAATGCATTCTTCTTGATTTATAGTCGTTGTTTCCCGTGATCGGTGTTTCCCGTGATCTCTTTGATCGTCTCTTTGTCCTGATTACGGAAGGTTTTTAAGTTCCTCTATCACATCCTCCAGCGACCTGTTGACTATGTAATCATAAATGTCTGCCACTTCTCTTGGAGAGATCTTAATGTCGGTGCCTATCATTTCCAGGATCATATAGCTGATGGACTGACCATAATATTTGGACACTCTTTCAACTGTAAGCCAGCTGTGATGGAGCTGCTTGCCTCCCATCTTCAGCCTTATCAGCATTTCGATCTTTTCATATACACACTCGCGAACTATATCTGCCAGTGAATTCTGTCCTTCCGTATTTAAAAGCTTTCTGTAGAATGGCTTTTCCTTCTCGAGATTTATAAATACAAGCATCAAAGCCTCTTTGATAAGCTCGTTCATCAAAAGAGGCTCTATGGGATTTAACAATTCTTTATTGATAATACGCTCTATAACTTCGTACTTGTCATGAAAATGATTATAGAAAGTAGTGCGGATAACTCCCGCGCCATCAGTTATATCGGAAACCGTGATCTTTTCAAACGGTTTCTCCATGACAAGCGTCTTAAAGCTTTCTATGAGCTTTTCTTCTACTTCTGTCTCTGTCTGCATTACCCTTTGATCCTGTCGCAGATCTCCTTAAGTCCTTCCGGAGTACTCTCTCCGGGCTTCCATAACAAATGCTGACCGTCATCTTTATATCTCGGGATAAGATGAAGGTGATAATGCATTACTGTCTGTCCCGCTACTTCGCCGTTATTCTGGATAACATTAAGTCCGTCAGCTCCAAGCTTTTCCACAAGCTGCTTTCCAAGCTTCCTGGCAAGAGGAGTGAGCTTAGCTGCCGTTTCATCGGATAATTCAAAAAGATTTGCCGCATGTTCTTTCGGCAGTATAAGAGTGTGCCCTTTTGTCGCAGGTCCGAGATCTAAGATCGCTCTGAAATCTTCATCCTCATATATTGTCTGGGAAGGGATCTCTCCTGCTGCTATCTTGCAAAAAATACAGTTATCGTCTTTCATCATGCTTCCTCCGTAAAAACAAATATCCTGTCAAGAAGTCCGACTAACTTGAACTCTCCTTTTACTTTCATCTTTCCGGTGCTCATAAACGCTCTTTGGAAAGTCATCTTTCCTCTGGTGATCTCCTTTATGGTATCCGAATCTGTCGTGATGATCACCTGCGCATCATCGGACTTTTCATAATTGATATAAAGATCACCGCCGGTGATCCTTACAAAAAGCGGATCCTTCCTGTCTTCTATCATAAACAGATAAGAAACATTAACCGATGCATCTCTCTTATAATGATCCTTGAAGCTTTCGATCATAGCGTCGCCTTCGTCCTCATCTATGGCAAGCTTGCCTTTATAATAGCTTGCAAGCTCTTTGATATCTTCCTTTTGCGCCTGAACATAAGATTCGTCCGCAGCATATTGAGACAGACGCTCTGATTCCTGAGGTGTCAGATTTATATTCTTGTTTATGGCTACGGTCTGATTAACCTTCTTATTACTTGCGGGAAAACTTGCCGCCTTCTGATTGATCGTTCGGTAAAGATTCTCCGTTCTCTTTTCGATAAGTGTTATGTATTCGGGTGTATTTTCAAGCACTGAAGTATCCGGGATATATCCACAGATACCGTCCGCGGGACGCCCTCCCAGAATTTCCCATGCAACGGAAAGATCCCTCAATGCTTCTCTTTCTCCGTTTGTGGTACTCATTGCAACAGGGCACATATAAACGGATGATATTTTTTCCTTATCGCCGTAAAGCCAGCAGGCATCCAGGAATGTCTGAAGATAACCTCCGATACCAAACCATTCTACTGTTGTTGCAAGTATGATGCCGTCGGCTGTCTTTATTGTCTGGGGAAGAGCCGTAACATTGCTTCTTAATTCATTAAGCATGAAACGCTCTACCTTGACGTTTAATTCCTCCAATACCAGCTGCATCCTGTCTATGACAAAGAGTGCCGGATCGTCGATTATTCCTCTTCCGCCGTAGTATATGTTTACTTTCATTGTTTCCCTTTCATCCTGTATAATATAGCTCCCAGAATAAAACCTGCTATCAGGCCTCCGATATGGGCTGCATTATCGGTTCTCGTACCGGTGAGCCCTCCGTAAAGGGCATAGCATATAAGGAAAAGAACTCCGCCGAAACTGATCTGGCCTACTTTTCCTCTCCGCCTGAACAAAATGAACAAAAAAGCCGCCATAACACCGAAAACAGCTCCGCTCGCACCTATGGATGCTCCCGGGATATCACCGGAACTTATCCTCATTCCCTGATAATACAGGGAAAAGGCACTTGCACATATACCTGAAAGAAAATAGAGTACAAAATATCGTAAATGTCCCATTTCCTTTTCAACAAGATTTCCTATATAAAAGAGCATGATCATATTTCCGACAAGATGAGAAATATCCGCGTGCAAAAATGTCGCTGTGATCATCCTGTACCACTGGCCGGAGATCACTTCATTATAGGAAAGCTCCCCCATATTATACACCAGATCGCCGGTAAATGTACAGAAAGTAAAAATAAGAATATTTGCGATAAATACCGCATGATTTACGAGCGGCTGCTCCTTAAAACCAAGCACCCTTCTTCCGGAAACCGTATATCTGACATTCTCTTCATCTTCCGGATGATCAGTCTTTACCCAGACAGAAAGGCCGTCCCTTATACCATAAAAATCTTCAACCCTGCCTTCCGGTACCGTAAGTTCTCTGTTAACAGGATCGTAAACCCATAAAAAAGCGCCTTCTCCGGCCACATTCATGGCCGCACCAAGCTCATTGGCTGTAACTATGGTAAGGTTATGACTTTCGTTTATTCCCTGATCCG
>DMCJ01000123.1 GCA_003446735.1 Lachnospiraceae bacterium
AGCGGCAAGAAATACAAGAAGTGCTGCGGAAAGAACAAAGCATCATAAGTATACAGGGCAAATGCCTGTAAATAAAGTGTCCGATGAAATACGGATGAAAGGAGAAGAGTATGAAGATCACATTAAAAGACGGGAGCAGCCTTGAATTTAATGAGCCTAAGAGCATAATCGAGATCGCTTCCACGATCAGCGAAGGTCTTGCGCGTGTGGCTTGCGCGGGAGAAGTTAACGGAGAGGTTAAGGATTTACGAACTACCATCACCGAGGACTGCACCCTTACCATACTTACCGCAAATGACCCGGAAGGACTGAGGGTGATCCGTCATACCACTTCCCATGTTATGGCACAGGCCGTTAAAAAGCTGTTTCCCGATGCAAAGGTAACCATAGGTCCCGCGATAGATGACGGTTTCTATTATGATTTCGATCACGCTCCTTTTTCGAGAGAAGATCTGGATAATATAGAAGCCGAGATGAAGAAGATCATAAAGGAAGGTCATGAATTAACGAGATTTACCCTTCCGAGGGATGAAGCCATCAAGTTCATGAAGGAAAAGGATGAGCCTTTTAAGGTTGAGCTCATCGAGGATCTTCCCGAAGGAAGCGAGATATCCTTCTACGATCAGGGAGGCTTTGTGGATCTGTGCGCAGGTCCCCACCTTATGAACACGAAAGGCATAAAGGCATTTAAATTAATTTCCTCTTCGATGGCATATTGGAGAGGTGATGAAAAGAAGGCCCGCCTTCAGAGGATATACGGTACGGCTTTTGCTAAGAAGGATGAGCTTAATGAATATCTTGAGCATCTTGAGGATATAAAGAGAAGAGATCACAACAGATTAGGCAGGGAGATGGAGATATTTACGACTGTCGATGTCATCGGCCAGGGACTTCCGCTCTTTATGCCCAAGGGTACGAAGATCATCCAGAAGATGCAAAGATGGATCGAGGATCTCGAGGATTATGAGTGGGGCTATGTCCGTACAAGGACACCTTTAATGGCCAAGTCCAATCTTTATAAGCTTTCCGATCACTGGTTCCATTACAAGGACGGAATGTTCGTGCTTAACGACGATCTTATGAGTGAGGAAGATGCGCTTGAGGATCAGAAGCTCTACAGCGATACCGAAGTGGCAATGAAGAATGCCCAGGAGCATGTTTATCAGGATGATAAGGGAAGAGAGGTTATGGCGCTTCGTCCGATGACCTGTCCTTTCCAGTATTTTGTATATAAGGCTAAGCAGCACAGCTATCGTGATCTTCCCTACCGTATGGGTGAGACTTCCACGCTTTTCAGAAATGAGGATTCCGGCGAGATGCACGGTCTTACGAGAGTGCGCCAGTTTACGATCTCCGAGGGTCATCTTATCTGTACGCCCGAACAGATCGCGGATGAATTCAAGAACTGCGTGAAGCTTGCAAAATACTGCCTGACTACACTCGGCCTTCAGGATGAGGTAACTTACCGCATGAGTAAGTGGGATCCCAAGAATCCTGACAAATACCTCGGAACGGCTAAGGAGTGGGATATGGTCCAGGGTAAGATGAGAGAGATCTTAAATGATATAGGTCTTGATTATACGGAAGAAGACGGCGAGGCGGCCTTCTACGGTCCCAAGCTCGATATCCAGGCCAAGAACGTATACGGCAAAGAGGATACGATGATCACGATCCAGCTCGATATGTTCCTTGCCGAGAGATACGATATGTATTATATCGATCAGAACGGAGATAAGAAGAGACCTTATATAATCCACAGGACTTCGATGGGATGTTATGAGAGAACGCTCGCCTGGCTCATCGAGCATTATGCCGGCAATCTCCCGACATGGCTCTGCCCCGAGCAGGTGCGTATCCTTCCCATATCCGATAAGTTCTTAGATTATGCGGACAGCGTATTTAAGGAGCTGCGAAAGGCCAATGTGGATGTTACGGTGGATAAGAGATCCGAAAAGATCGGCTATAAGATCCGCGAAGCCCGTCTTGAGCGTGTGCCTTACATGCTGATCGTGGGAGCTGATGAGCAGGAAAAGGGTCTTGTTTCGGTAAGATCGCGTTATCTCGGAGACGAGGGACAGAAGGCGCTTGATGAATTCATCACCGCACTTAAGGACGAGATCGATAATAAGACGATAAGAGAGATACAGGTAACCAATGAATAAACAATGTGGCGGGGACAGGTTCCCCGTCACTTTTTTTCTGCCCGTAGCGTTGTATATGGATTATCAGGGACATGTTTGGTCTCGGCGCTTAGCGATTCGCAAGCGTAGCGTAGCGAGAGCTTAGCGTCCGCTAGGGCACCAAACCTGAGCGCGAGCGCTCCTGATAATCTATATACACGCGAAGGGCAGAAGGAAAATGTGACAATGGACCCGTCCCCTGTCACACAAAAAAAGTATTGACAAACAGGATCATCCTGTGGTATTGTAGTTAACGGTTTGTAAAACCTGCCGAAGACAGTAGGTGTCCGAAAGGACGTAAGCGAAGCGCCTACCGAGGAAGGAAGAGCATGTTATGTTTATTATTCCTCTGTCTTTGCGGGCAGAGGATTTTTTCATATCAATGACAGAATGAATCCTTCGGCAATTATTTGGAAGGAGGTTAAGAACATGGCAAAGGTTGAGTTAAAGCAGCCCATCGTGGATGAGATCTCAGGTCATCTTGACGGAGCGCAGGCAGTTGTCCTTGTTGATTACCGCGGACTTACGGTAGATCAGGATACAAAGATGCGTAAGGACTTAAGAGAAGCCGGCGTTATCTACAAGGTATACAAGAATTCCATGATGAATTTTGCGGTTAAGGGCACTGACTTCGAGTCTTTATCTGATTATTTCGAAGGCCCCAGCGCTATCGCCATCTCTAAGGATGACGCTACAGCACCTGCGAGGATCTTATGCAAATATGCAAAGGATATCGAGGCTCTTGAGATCAAGGGCGGTGTTGTAGAGGGTACTCCCTACGATGCAAAGGCACTTACCGCACTCGCAAGCATTCCCTCAAGGGAAGAGCTTTTATCCAAGCTGCTCGGTTCCTTACAGTCACCTATCACGAACTTTGCAAGAGTGCTTAAGCAGATCGCTGAAAAAGGCGGCGCAGGCGAAGAGGCTCCCACAGAGGAAGTAAAGGCTGAGGAAGCACCCGCAGAGGAAGCAAAGGCTGAGGAAGCTCCCGCAGAGGCTGAAGCAGAAGCACCTGTAGAGGAAGCCAAAGCAGAAGAGTAATTTTGAATATTAATGGAGGAAAATAAAATGGCAAAGTTATCCAAAGAAGAAATAATCGAAGCTATCAAGGAATTATCCGTTTTAGAGTTAAACGACCTTGTTAAGGCTTGTGAAGAAGAATTCGGCGTATCTGCAGCAGCAGGTGTTGTCGTAGCAGCAGCAGGCGGTGCAGCAGCAGGCGCAGCAGCTGAAGAGAAGGATGAGTTCGATGTAGAGCTTACCGAAGTTGGTCCCAATAAGGTTAAGGTCATCAAGGTTGTTCGTGAAGCTACAGGCCTTGGCTTAAAGGAAGCAAAGGACGTTGTAGACGGCGCTCCCAAGGTTATCAAGGAAGGCGCTTCCAAGGACGAAGCAAACGATATCAAGACCAAGTTAGAGGCAGAGGGTGCAAAGGTTACATTAAAGTAATCAGCCCGCAAAAAAAGATCTTAAGTGTGCCGGGGAATCAGTCCCCGGCATACATATTCTAAAAAAACGCGTGATATTCCAAACTTTTTCTTGACGCGGATTTCCATTTGTAGTAAACTGGATAATGCACTATTGTGGAGCGATAGGCTTTTTATGCCCATTTTTACCATGAGAGTGCGGGTCGTAAACGCCCGCGAAAGCGTGTTTACTCCAATATTAAAGAACGGGGTGAAATGTCAATGGAAAAGAACAGGATTCGTCCGATCCCGTCCGGCAAGGACGTGCGCATGACCTATCAGAGGCAGGAAGAAGTTCTCGAAATGCCCAACCTGATAGAAGTGCAGAAGGATTCTTATGACTGGTTTCTGAAAGAGGGACTCAAAGAGGTATTTGACGATATCTCTCCCATCACAGATTACAGCGATCATCTGAGCCTTGAATTTGTGGACTTTGAGCTTTGCAGGGATGATGTGAAGTATTCCATCGAGAAGTGCAAGGAAAGAGATGCCACATATGCCGCTCCCTTAAAGGTAAGGGTACGTCTCTACAACAAGGAGAAGGATGAGATAAGCGAGCATGAGATATTCATGGGTGATCTTCCTCTTATGACCGAGACCGGTACATTCGTCATCAACGGTGCCGAGCGTGTCATCGTAAGTCAGCTGGTTCGTTCTCCCGGTATTTATTATGGTATAAGCCATGATAAGATCGGTAAGGAGCTTTTTTCGTGTACGGTTATTCCCAACCGTGGCGCATGGCTCGAGTATGAGACCGACTCTAACGATGTATTCTCCGTACGTGTGGACAGGACCAGAAAGGTTCCGATCACAGTATTTATCCGTGCGCTCGGTATAGGTACGAACCAGGAGATCAGGGATCTGTTCGGAGACGAAGCCAAGATCGAAGCCAGCTTCGCAAAGGATCCTGCCATCACAGAGAAGAATCCCAACGGAAGTTATGAGGACGGCCTTCTTGAATTATATAAGAAGATCAGACCCGGAGAGCCTCTTAACGTTGACAGTGCCGAGAGTCTTATCACGGCTATGTTCTTCGACCCCAGAAGATATGACCTTGCGAAAGTCGGAAGGTATAAATTCAATAAGAAATTAATGTTAAGGAACCGTATAAGGAACCGTGTTCTTGCAGAGGACGTTGTAGATCCCTATACAGGTGAGATCCTTGCAAGCGCAGGCACGACCGTTGATATCGAGCTTGCTGATAAGATCCAGAATGCGGCAGTTACCTATGTTACCATCCAGACAGAGGAGAAGAACGAAAGAGTCCTTTCCAACATGATGGTTGACATCACCAACTTCGTGGATTGCAATCCCAAGGATCTTGGTATCACTGAGCTTGTATATTTCCCCGTATTACAGCAGATCATCGCTGAATATGCGGAGAAGCCCGATGAGATCGCGGACGCCATCAGAAGAAACGTCCATGACCTTATCCCCAAGCATATTACAAAGGAAGATATCTTAGCTTCCATCAACTACAATATGCATC
>DMCJ01000097.1 GCA_003446735.1 Lachnospiraceae bacterium
TATGACCACTTCGATACCTCTCCATGTGGGCGCTTTTACGCGCTTATTTATAATACCAAAAGGATTTCCTACTGTCAACACTCTTTAAAAACAACGCTCTCTAATGCCGTTTTTTCTTCAGGATCCCCCCGGCGAACAAAAGATCCTCGGGGGTGGTTATCTTGATGTTTTCGTAGCTTCCTTCTATCATCTTTACCGGTATCTTCTCAAAATATTCAGCCACCATGACATCATCGGTAATGTTTATGCCTTTTCTTAAAAGTTCATCTTCATTTTCCATAAGCTTTTGAAATGCCGATACCGCTCTTTTATAGGATAATACCTGCGGCGTCTGCATCTGCCACACGCTGCTCCTGTCGGGAGTGGATACCGCCATGCCGCTTTCATCGCATATCCTTATCGTATCCTTGGCTTTAACGGCGACCACGCACGCCTCATCCTTCAGTCCCGCTTCTATGCATTTGTTTATGAGAGAAGGATCCGTAAAAGGTCTTGCCCCGTCATGGATAAGTACCACATCCGTATCGGCACTTACCGCTTTTATGCCGTTATGAACGGAATGATATCTCTCTTTTCCGCCGGCAACGATCTTCTTTATCTTCTTAAATCCGAACTTTTCGACTATATCTTTTCTGACATTCTCCTCATCGCCCGCGCCGACGACCAATACGATCTCGTCGATATTGCTTTTTTCAAAGCTGTAAAGCGCATAAAAGATCACCGGCTTATCCTCAAGGAGCATATACTGTTTTTTAATATTCCCGCCCATGCGCTTTCCGCTTCCGGCTGAAAGGACAACGGCGGCCGATCTTATCTTATCGCTCATCTTATCATCTCATAAAATGTAATTACAGTTTCAGATCCGGCACAGCATTTAAACTAAGAGGTGCAAATTCCTCTTTAAGGAAATGATAATATCCCGCACATGAGATCATCGCGGCATTATCTGTACACAGGATAGGAGAAGGGAACTTAAAATCGATCCCGTTTTTTCTGCAGGCATCCGCGAAAGCCTGACGAAGTGCCGAATTGGATGCTACACCTCCCGCAAGAGCAACGCATTTTGCATCATGAGTCTTTGCCGCGCTTATCGTATTTCCCACAAGGACATCCACCACGGCCTGCTGGAACGAAGCTGCCACATCGGCGGTATTTATCTCCTCGTTCTTCATTTTGCATGCATTCAGATAATTTAAAACGGCACTCTTTAATCCCGAGAACGAAAAACCGTATTCCGTTTTTCCTACTTTAGCCCTCGGAAAATCTATGGCCGCGGGATCTCCGTTTTTTGCTTCCTTATCTATCTTCGGACCGCCGGGATAACCGAGTCCGATGGCACGGGCAACTTTGTCAAAAGCTTCCCCTGCCGCATCATCCACGGTCCTTCCGAGTATCTCGTATTTTCCGTAATCAATTACATTAACAAGATGGGTATGCCCTCCCGAGACAACAAGACACATAAAGGGAGGTTTAAGATCCTTATCCTCTATATAGTTGGCACAGATATGACCTTCAATATGATTGACGGCTATGAGAGGCTTCCCCGTACCGTAAGCGTATGCTTTGGCAAAATTTACGCCGACTAAAAGAGCACCTACAAGCCCCGGGCCGTAGGTAACCGCTACAGCGTCTATATCATCTATCGTACATCCCGCATCCGACAACGCCTTGTCAACAACGAGATCAATTTTTTCCAGATGTTTCCTGGATGCTATCTCCGGCACTACTCCGCCGTATAATGTATGAAGATCGATCTGGGATGCGATAACATTGCTTAAGACCTCCCTGCCGTTTAATGTGACCGACGCAGCAGTCTCATCGCAGGAAGATTCTATTCCCAGGATCAGTATTCTGTCCTTTTCCAAAATCACATTTCTCCGTTGAATTCTCCGGCTTCTTCGTTCTTAACGTTCTTCCAGCCGTAGATCTTATAATGTCCGTCATCGTCCTTCCTTAAAACAAAGACGATATTGGTATGATAAACAAGTGAATCCTGTTTTATGTCGTACATACAATAAAGCTTGGCGCACTCGTGCCCTTCATGGGTGTATGTTTCGACATCCATGCTGCCCGAGGGCGAATAGCTTATTATTATCCTGTTATTATCCCTGTACTCCTGAACATCCGCCTTAAGAAGATCTATGTATTCCTCCTCGGTCTGATTGGCAATGAGTTCCTCATCATATATGCCTCTCATCTTAAGACCCAGTTTTTTAAGCTCTTCGTCATCGTGCTCTTCATCATAAAAGCACTGGGTCACATCCGAGAAATACTTGACTACCTCCCTCGGTGTCGGGGGATAGTTCGTCTCCAGATCCCTGCTTAAAACGAGTTGCGTCTGCGTCAGCGCAGCCGGATCCTCGGTTTCCTCTTCGGTCGGTCCCATCCTGTTGGAAAGATATGCGTAATACCCTCCGACCAAGACAACAAGGATGATAAGGATTATTATTCCTTTTGATCCTTTAAATCTGCTCATCCATGATTCCTTTATGTTTCATCCGTGATCAATCTTCATCGATATAATCAAGCTCTATTGTCTGTCCGTCCCTTGCGGCAACGGCATTTTCAAATATCTCCTTAACGGGTCCCATATATTCGTCGGGCTTTACCATCGACGGAGAATAATGGGTAAGCCACATGCGCTTAGGCTGTGCCTTTGCGGCGATAGTTGCGGCTTCCGTAAACATCATATGCTTATGTTCTTTTGCCTTTCCGATCTTATCGGGCTCTCCGTACATGCCTTCTATAACAAGAAGATCAGCACCCTCCGAGTATCTCCTTATCGCATCGACGGGTCTGGTGTCTGTGGTATAGACAACATCTATCCCGCGCCGCTCTTTCCCCATCACCATATCCGGAGTGTAGGTCTTTCCGTTTTCGGTCACTTCTTCACCATGCTGAAGGGCATTCCAGCAGATCATCGGGATATTAAGCCTCT
The DNA here is from genome assembly GCA_003446735.1 of Lachnospiraceae bacterium. GTDB lineage: Bacteria > Bacillota > Clostridia > Lachnospirales > Lachnospiraceae > UBA2882. The sequence goes on from DMCJ01000097.1 coordinate 2,939, forward strand.
TAGCTTCCTCCACATTGAATTTGCCTTTTCGAAGCACCCTTATCTTATAACCGTAACACGGTACGTTATGACAGACCTTAAATGCATCTATCTCAAATCCGTTGAAACTGAAAGTCTCTTCGTTTTCTCTTATCTCATGATAATCGATCAGAAAGGGAAGCTCGGGTGCTATTATCCTTAATGAATCAACTACCTTTTTAAGTCCTTTCGGTCCTATCATTAAGACCGGCTCGGTCCTTTCGGCATTTCCCATCGTAAGGAGCATTCCCGGAAGTCCGCTTATATGATCAGCATGATAGTGAGTAAATAATATTATATCTATGGGCTTTGGAGACCAGCCCTTTTTCTTCATGGCTACCTGCGTTCCTTCCCCGCAGTCTATCAGTATACTCTGTCCGTTGAACCTTGCCATGAGGCTGGTCAGATATCTGTAGGGGAGCGGCATCATCCCGCCGGTACCTAATAAACAAACATCCAGCATTCTTAACCGAAATATCCCTTCCTTATTTATCAAATGATGTATTCCAGAGGATGAGCGCATCCTCTTTGGGCTTATCGTAAAAATCCCTTCGAACGCCTTCTGCCTTAAACCCGCATTTTTCATACATCCTTATCGCGGCCTGATTGCCCACTCTTACTTCGAGAGTAACCGCTTTAACACTCTTTGCTCTAAGAAGCTTTAAGAAATTTAACATAAGGGCTGTCCCTATGTTTTCTCCTCTGAATTCCCGCTTTACGGCCACCTGGTTGATATAGGCTTCGTCACAGACGATGCATGCTCCCATATAGGCTATGACTTCGTTATTTATTTTGCCCGTCATATAAACAGCATCTTCTCTTTTTAACATATCCGTAAAGGCTTTTTCGGACCAGGGCTCGGAAAATGAATCCTCTTCTATCTTAACGATCTGCCCGATGTCGCTTTCCGTCATCGGAAGGAAGATAAGATCACTTCCCATGAACGATCCCCTCTTCTCTTTCTCTCTCGGCCTGGGATTTTCTTAAATATTGAAGCTTAAGCTCTGAGGCATTCCCGGCTTTTCCTTCAGCGTAGCCCTTTTTGCCGAGGGCTGCGACAGAAGCGGCACTTTGTCTGTTAAATCCGGAAGGAGCAAATGAATATTCAAATCGTGCATCTTTTTCCGCTGATCCTTTTATGACCTTTACGCCGTCTCCGGTAAATATGACCCTCTTACCCTCTTTATTTAAAAGATCGATAAGCTCATCCGCAGCTAATGCTTTGTCCTTAAATACATTTTCAAGATCATAGCCGCCGTTTCCGGGCTTAAATGTATATCCGCCGCAGTAGACCTGATCCCTTCTCGCGTCCATCACCGGTACTATAAGATCTGCGCTGGCATAAAGCGCATAAGCAAGCACCGCCAGACCGGATACTCCGATGACAGGGATCTTTGCCGCCTGCGAAAGACCCTTTGCGCTGGCCGCTGCTATGCGAAGCCCCGTAAACGATCCCGGTCCCTTTGATACTGCGATAAGATCCAGATCATGAACGGTAAGATCCACACTCTTTAAAACTTCGTCGATCATCGGCATTAAAGTCTCCGAGTGCGTCTTTTTATGGTCAATGCTCTTTAAGCATAAGAGTTTTTCTTCATTTAAAACGGCAACCGACGCCGTCATTCCGGATCCTTCAATCCCGATCACATTCATCTATAATGACCCTTCGATAATCGAATCCCTTTTCGGGGTCCTTTTCTATCAATATCCTGTTTATATCCTCAGGAAGCAGCTCATCTATCATATCAGCCCATTCGATAAGGCTTATCCCGTCTCCGAAGATATAATCCTCATAACCTATCTCATCCATTTCATCTATGTCACCTATACGGTAAACATCGAAATGAAACAGCGGAAGTCTCCCACTATGGTACTCTTTTACTATTGTAAATGTGGGGCTGCTTATGTCTTCTTCTATATTAAGACCCGCGGCTACGCCCTTGGCAAATACTGTCTTTCCCGTTCCGAGATCTCCGTTTAAAGCCCAGATTTCTCCGGGTCTTGCCTTTTTTCCTATGTCCCTGCCGAGGGATAACATCTCTTCGGGAGAATTTATTTCAATGACCCTGCTCATATCACTGTTTGATCCTTACTTTCTTAGGATCCATATGGCCGTATATTATCTTTATAAGGGTACCGGTCTCACTCCCGAGATCCGCTCTCGGGAATAAGGAAGCCGCATTCGCTCCCGTATATATCATTATGCTCTTAGACGTCGCCACGGCTTTTAATGTATTTTCCCAGGGTATAAAAGCATTATTCTCATCCTGGCTTATCTCCATCCCGTTTTCATAAAAGCTGTAATGGAGCGGCTTTTTGAAATTCTCCGAAAGCGCCTGCCTCTTAGCCATGAAAAAGAGTGAGATCGGCGAATAAATGATTATTATGATGCCGCAGATAAGATAAAGTATCCCGGGCGCCTTCATAAAATAAACTATTATCATAAATACACCAAGACATGTGGCAAGTATCCCCATCGGAGAATTGTACATATGTCTTATAAGATAATCGTACAGCACGGACGATGTGATGTTTACATCGGTCTCAAATATCGGCGCTCCTTCGGGAGAGGGGCCGTTATCTTCCTGCGCCGTCTCTATTGCCGGTTCTTCTGCTTTTTCTTCGGTATTTTCTCTATTTAATTCTTCTGCCATTATATTTTTGTTTTCCTTTTCTTTCTCTGTGCGATATGTGCCCCTTTTAGACCTGTTGTTGATCTGTTACCAGCCTGTTAAAAAAATAACAAAAATGTTAAATCCAGTTTTACACAATATCACATAATATATTATAACGGATTTTGTAAAATTCGCAAGCGCGTATTGACATCAGAGCCCTTTCGCCCTATTATAGACAGGTAACCGTAAACCAACCGAATATACAGTAATTTAATACTGAACTGACGCGCATGCGTCATGCTTCGGGGATGGGTGAAATTCCCTACCGGCGGTGATTCGGCTTATCATTCCCGGCTTCTTGCCGTGATATGACCGAAAGTCCGCGAGCGAAAGCTGACCCGGTGAGATTCCGGGACCGACAGTAAAGTCTGGATGAAAGGAGCAGGTATGAATACCTTATTTGATTCTGTAAAGAATAATCTTATTTTTGTGCTGGAATTTCTGGCGATCATCGCAACTGTTTTCATTTTAGCTTATGTTATCGAAAAAGCTGCCAAGAAGAAAAACAACGACACCGAGCGTATCTTATCCACGAGAAAGATAGCTTTTATCGGAATGTTCTCCGCTATCTCCGGCGTCCTCATGCTTTTTGAGATCCCGGTCTTCTTTGCACCGAGCTTTTACAAATTCGATTTTTCCGAGCTTCCCGCTCTCATAGGCGCGTTTGCTTACGGACCCGTTGTCGGAATCATGATCGAATTCATCAAGATCTTAGTCAAGCTCGTCCTTAAAGGAACATCCACAGCCTTCGTCGGAGAGCTTGCCAACTTCATCGTAGGATGCGGCCTCATACTTCCCGCTTCCGTCATCTATGCTTTCCGTAAGAACAAGAAATCGGCCATTCTCGCATGTACAGCGGGAACGCTTTTCATGACCATAGTCGGAAGCACCTTCAACGGCCTTTATCTCATACCCAAATTCGCGCAGATGTTCGGAATGCCCGTAGAAGCCATCGTGGAAATGGCAACGGCCATCAATCCGAAGATCACCTCGGTAAGCGGCCTCGTGCTTTTAGCCGTAGTACCTTTCAACCTCTTAAAGGGCATCATAATAAGCGCAATAACGATACTCGTATATAAAAAGATCAGCGTGGTGTTAAAGCACGCTGATAAGAAGTAGACTTTAGTTATTAGCCCGGCGCGCCGTTTAAAACTCTTATTGATGCGCCGGGCCATTTATATTTTTTTATTCTACGGGTCATCTCCGTAAGGTACGCGTGCCGAGGGAACGACCTGGCTCGCGGGAAGCGTGTGCGCCTCCTGATCATCGAAGAAGATGTGCGCTCCGAAAGCTTTTAAGACTTCTGCCTTTGTAATGCCTCCTAAGAAGAAAGCCTCGTCTATCCTTACATCCCAGGCGCGAAGCGTACGTACGACTCTTTCGTGTGCCGGTGCGCTTCTTGCCGTAACAAGCGCCGTCCTTATCGGGACATTCTCGGGATCGAATTCCTTCTGTATGGAAGATAAAGTCTGGAGGAATTTGGCAAACGGTCCCGCCTTTAAGGGATTCCTTGCATTCTTCTTTTCATTTTCGGTAAAGGCATCGAGTCCCTGTTCTTTATATATCTTCTCACTCTCAGCGCCGAAAAGCACCGCATCTCCATCAAAAGCGATCCTTATCTGCTTAATGTCATCATCGGTATGATATGCCTTATTGACATCATCTACGATGATACCTGCGGCGATCCCGTCATCAAGGGCTCCGCGGACATCCTCTTCATTATGCGATAAGAAGAGGTCAGTATGAAATGCGGAAAGATACGGGGTGAGCGATGCACCGCTTGATAATACCGCCCTGCTTATGGAAAGGCCGTAATGCTCGATGGATCTGAATATCCTTAAGGAGGAATCGGCACTGTTCTTGCTCATGACGATAACTTCCACAAGGTCCTCTCCGGATCTGGTTAAGTTATTAAGATTAAGCAGCGCCTTAACAAGCGGGAAACCGGGGCCGGGCTCTAAGATCTCCTCCTCGTGCTCCCTCTGATAATCGCAGAAGGCATCCACGCCTTCCTTTTCAAATATCTCACTTTCCTTCGTAAGATCGAAAAGTGCTCTGGTGCTGATCCCTACCACCAGCTTGTCTTCAAGAGAAAAAGCCATATCACACCTCCTTCGGGGCGTTATCTTAACCGGCTTCTTTCAAACTGATCGCGCATCAAAAGCGCATTCTTAAGCTCACCGTATTTCTTTTCCGTTGAGCCTTCGTTTAGTTCAAAATCCATGGACACTGCCATGATGGTCAGCATATCGTCGGTTATACGTGATCTAAGCCCCGATAAAATCTCGAGTTTGTCTTCGGGATTTTTGGCATCTAAGAATCTTACCACGTCAGGATCAAGCACGCATTCATCTTCGTTTTCGACGGGAGTGCTTTGAGCGGGTGCGCTTTGCACGGGAGTGCTTTGAACAGGTGCACTTTGCGTCGGTGCAGTTTCAACCGGAACGCTTTGCGTCGGTGCGGTTTGAGCGCGCACGCTTTCAGTTGGTGCGCTTTCCGTGATCTCTTCGAAACGATATTCCTGGGAAGCATTCGGATATTTTACCTTATCCGTCTTACTGAGGAATTCGTTTAGCTCCCTTGCGTAGATCTTATAATCTCCGTAAAGAGCCTGATAGATGACATATTGCTTATCATCTTCCGATGCATCCTTTGCTACGGCGATCACCTGGTATTCATTTCCTTTAAAATGCCTGTATCTCTGGTAGGGCTTTGGTATCTCTCTCATATCTTCCTTTCCCTCTGCCCTTCCGTCCGAAGTATCTGTAAACAGAATAGCAGAGTCCATGTCCCATATAACGTACTTTGGTAGATGTTTTTTATGCTTTTTTATGAACTGTATTTTATCATAAATAACTCAAGTGCAAAATAATCCGGCATCTTTCCGGTCTTTATATCCTCTTCCGCACCGGCTGCATCGTCCATTGCGTGGCGGAGGGTTGTTATCTTAAAATGTGAAGCCTGTTCGGAAAGCTTTCTGGCAACAAATCCGGGCACTTTTAATGTTTCCGCGATCCCCCTTTGATCTATGCCTCTCTCTTTTAAAAGCTTTACCGAATAGAGGTTTCTGAACTGATTCGAAAGAAGCGCGAGTATTTTTACGGGAGGCTCTTTTAATGATAAGAGGTCATAATAAAGTCTCATGGCTCTTTCTTTTCTGCCGAGCGCGACCTGATCCATCATGTCAAATATCCTGTCCTGGAGCTGGCGCGTACATATGCGTTCTACATCTTCCTTTGTTATGCTCTTTTTCTCCATGCAGTAACCGATCAGTTTCTCAATTTCATTTTTGATCACGAACATATCGGTCCCGCACCTTGATAAGATGAGTGCGGCAACTCCGGCCTCTACGCTTATCCCTTCCTTTGCCGCCATCTGTTCTATCCAGCGTCTTAACAGGCTCTCGTCCTGCTTTTCAAAAGAGGCAACATAGCCTTTATCGGCTATGACCTTATAGAGCCTGCTCCTTTTATCTATCTCCGTTTCATCAAAGACAAAATACGTGCTCTCGTTCTGCGACTTTAAATATTCAGCCAGATCGTCTCCGCCGGATTTTACAAATCCCGTATCGGATAATTCTATGACTCTTCTTTCAGCAAAAAAAGGCAGGGTCTCGGCCATCTCGATGACCTTATCCTGCGGTGTTTTTTTTCCGTTATAACGGGAGAGGTTCATTTTATCTCCCTCTCCCAAAAGTGCCTTTACCAGCTTATCTCTGTACTGGAGACGAAGATAGTCCTCGTCTCCGGTAAGAAGATATATGTGAGCAAAACTGTTTTTCTTTATATCATCGTTAATACGTTTCATATCAAAATTATGATCATGTTCCGGGTGTTTCCACGGCAACAGGAGTCTGGGTATCGGGTGCGGGTTGATTCTGCGCAGGCGCGCTCTGGTTTGGAGCAGGTGCCGGTGCATTCGGATCCGCGGGAGGATTCTGGTTTTGATTCTGCTGTTCCTCTTTTTTCTGCTGTTCCTGCTCGGCTGCCTGTGCCGCCGCTTCTGCCTCTGCTGCTGCCTGTGCGGCTGCTGCCTCTGCCTCCTGCTGTTGCTGGAGCAATTTAAGCTTTTCTTCCTCGGTAAGCTCGGGAGCCGGAGCTGCCTGCTTTCCTCCGTGAACGACTACCGCCTCACCTTTCTCGACTACATCGTATATCTCTTTGGCCTTTGAAGGAGGAAGATTGACGCATCCGTGAGAACCGCCGTTTAAGTAAAGATCCCCGCCGAATTCATCTCTCCATGAAGCATCGTGGAATCCTATATTGCCGTTAAAGGGCATCCAGTATTTAACGCTTGACTGATATCCTTCCCCGACTAAAGTGGAATCCCTTTCTTTATATGTAATGGCATATGTCCCATTGGGGGTAGCGTTTCCGTTAGCCACCTTTCCCGAAACACAGTCGGATTTAACGACCATGGATCCGTTTTTATAAACATATACCTGCTGGGCATCCAGATCGACTTCAACGTAGGTACTTCCGATATCATCATTACCGTATACTCTTGCCTCGGAATAATAAACCGGTTCAAACTTTCCGCCCTCACCGCTTTTTAACATGGAAACAAGTGCTGCTGCCGTCTCGGGCTTATTGGTCCACCAGCCGTAGTTCCCGCCTTTTACGGTGATATCGTAACCGGAGGCCGTGTGGAACTTCCTGCTCTGTCCCATGGTATCGTGTTTTTTGGCCCAGGCATTTACATATTCCCTTACAGCTCCTTCGTTGATCGAGACCTTATCCCCTTCTATCCTGACCCACTTATTTATCGTCGCATTATCTATGACCTCGGATGTATCTCCGAAGGGGATCTCTATCTGCATCGAAGCATATTTGTTTTTTAGATCTTCACCGGGCTTTTTTTCAACTACTTCAACATTTTCCTCTGTCTTAGGACTTACCGGGACAAAAGAAAAGCTGTTAACGCTAAGTGAATCTCCGGCAACACCTACCGAGGTAAATACATCCTCGAATCCGGTGATAAGTTCGGAAGCCTCGGCCGTCTTAACCGAAACATTTCCGTACGCTAAAAGAAGGCCCAATACAACCAAAGGTATTGAGCACGAAAGCGCCATTGCGGCGTACCATCTGCGGGCCTTCTTACGCCTTTTTCCTTTATCGTTACTCACTTTCTCTTTCCGAACAGTCTAAGCAACCTTAAAAATAAGTTAATGAAATCAAGGTAAAGCTCCAAAGCACCGATCATCGAAACACTCATGACCGACTGGGGAGTCGCGGTCTCGGCCAGCTTCTTTATCTTCTGTGCATCATATGCCGTAAGTCCGACAAATACTAAAACACCGATCGCACTTACCACATAATCAAGACCTGAACTCTTTATGAAAATGGAGTTAAATATCGAAACGATGATGATCCCGAAAAGAGCCATCATACATAAGGATCCGGCACTGGTAAGATCCCTCTTGGTAACAAGTCCGAAGATCGCAAAGGCTCCGAACATCACTGCGCATCCGCCGAATATCGAAACGATGGATGAAAGCTGGAATACCATGAAAAGGATCGAAAACAGCACACCGGTCATATAGGAATAAGCTGCAAACAATACTCCTGCAAGGATCCCTTTATTCTTGGCCGCTGCCCAGTTGGCTCCCATTACTATCGCAAGCTCGACTGCTACAAACATCCAGTAATTATAGCCTCTGAAGAAGAACATCGCCGTGGCGGGTGATGTCGTAAGAGCTGCTACCGTAGTGATGATAAGAGCTGCAAACATGAAGATGAAGGATTTGGCAACAACCTCTTCTCCTGCGATAGCGGAAAGATGCCTGATACCGGTAAGCTGCTTTGCGGGAGTCACTCCTGCCTCAAAGCCCTGGTTCATGTTCATATACTGAGCAAAGGGATCGTTAGCGTCAAACCCGTTATTTACGCCGGATGCTGCGCCGAATGCCGTCTGCATGTTATTAAATGCATCATCTGCCTCAAAACCACCGGGCGCCATGGCTCTCGTCTGATCCGCCTGAGCGCTTCCAGCGTTATTTGCCTCAACTCCGGGAGCTGAGAAATAACCGGTAGGATTGTATACTACACTATCATTGTAAAGATAAGCTCCGCCACTCTGAGGAACGGGCTTCTTTTTCTGTTCTCCGGGACGATATGTTTCCATAAGATTCACCTCTCACTATAAGTCCTTAAGGACCATATACTTAACCATTACTTTACCACAAAGCACGCGGGTTTGCAAGAATCCGCCAACGTGATATACTGTATCTATGAAGAAGGCAAGAGACCGAATATTTAATCTGGTATCAGTAGGTGTAGTGGACGATAAGTGGAATCAGGGCTACGATATTTTAAGTACCCTTGTGCTCATCGTAAATCTCGTTGCCGCCTTTGCTGCCACATATGATAACATAACGGCCCGCTACGGCTCTCTTCTTTCCGTTATAGAAAGCGTCACCGTTTTCTTCTTTATGGTGGATTATATATTAAGGCTGATCACGGCCGATAAGCTCTATCCCGAATTTCCTTTTAAAAAAGCCGCTTTTAAATATATCTTCTCGGCGGCGGGTATCGTGGATCTTTTATCCTTCCTTCCCTTTTATCTTCCGGTCTTCTTCCCGGCCGGAGCCGCGACTTTCAGGCTGTTCAGGGTCGCAAGGATATTCAGGCTTTTCCGTATAAACGCATATTATGATTCCCTTAATGTCATAACCGAAGTCATATCCGCAAAGAAGCAGCAGCTCTTTTCCTCGATCTTTATCATAATCCTGCTGATGATAGCATCGAGCCTTTGCATGTACTCGGTCGAGCATAATGCCCAGCCCGATGTTTTTGCCAACGGTTTTTCCGGGATATGGTGGGCAGCTTCCACCCTTCTTACCATAGGTTACGGCGATATCTATCCCGTCACCCTTGCGGGCAAGATCTGCGGCATACTCATAGCCTTCCTCGGAGTCGGCGTTGTCGCGGTCCCTACGGGTATCATTTCCGCCGGTTTCGTGGAGCAATATACGAGACTTAAAAACATCGGGGATTTCGCATCCGAGACCGGAGTGCATTTCATGACCATCCACCTTGATAAGGATGATGACTGGGCAGGAAAAAAAATAGGGGAGCTTACCTTCCCCCACAAAATGATAATAGCCGCGGTAGGACGCGGAAGCGATACGATCCTTCCCCGCGGAGAAGTAAGGCTTGAGGCCGGAGACCGCATCGTTCTTGCCACCGAGACCGTTGAAACGGATGAACCTATCCGTATAAAAGAGATCACGTTAAAATCAGAACATTCCTGGAAAGACAAGGCCATAAAAGATCTTGATATTTCCAGAAAGACATATATCGTTATGGTTAAAAGAAAAGGCCGCTCTATCGTCCCCAAAGGACATCTTGTATTAAAAGAGGGCGATACCGTCTTGCTTTATTCGACCGGGCGCGGGACCTTCTTTGAGGAGCACCCTTTCTAGATCATCTCTTTAAAAAGATCATTCAAGCGATCTTATATATTCCCTGAAAGGAAGTATCATATTCGAAGATACCGAAAGATCGTCTATTCCCATATCTATAAATGTCTTTGCAAGCATTTTATCCGAGGCCATCTCGCCGCAGATACCGACTTTTATGCCTCTATCCTTCGCGCTTTTAGCACTCATTTCAACAAGCTTTAATATCGCCTCTTCATTTGCTCTTGTATAGGAAGCAAGGTCGGGATTTAAACGATCCGCTCCGAGAGCATACTGGGTTAAGTCATTTGTTCCTATACTGAAGAACGATACCATTTTTGCGAGCTCATCGGAGATAAGAGCTGCTGCCGGAGTCTCTATCATTATGCCGACATTTACATTTGCTGTTTCGGCTCCTTCTTTTTTCAGCTCGTCCTTTACTTCCTCACAGATCTTATTTAATTTCTCGACTTCTTCCTTAGTACTTATCATCGGGAACATGATCCCGAGATCTCCGTAAACAGATGCACGATAAAGCGCGCGCAGCTGAGTCCTTAGTATATCCTCATACTTAAACATGAGCCTTATGCCGCGAAGTCCTAAAGCAGGATTTTCCTCATTTTTCTGCTCAAGATACGGGATATCCTTATCCGCTCCGGCATCAAGCGTCCTTATTATGACGGGCTTATCCTTCATGATACCGAGGATATCTTTATATATCTCAAACTGCTCCTCTTCCGAAGGAGCGTCATTTTTGTTCATAAAGATAAATTCCGTTCTGAAAAGACCTATTCCTTCGGCTCCGCTTTCCTTTGCAAGGACTGCCTCTTCACAGCTTCCTATATTGGCAAACAGCCCGATCTTTTTCCCGCTTTTCGTGACCGTCTTTTCATCGATCAGTTTTTTAAGATCCTCTGACTTCTTTTCTTTCTCTTCTATTATCTTAGTCTGCTTATCAAGCTCATCCTTATCGGGATCGATGATGATGCTCCCGTCATCGGCATTTACGATTATCTGCTTTCCGTCAGCTTCATCGGCAACCTTAAGGAAATCCTCTCCGGCCTCTATTAAAGCAGGCACTCCCATGCCCTTTATGATTATCGCCGCATGTGAAAGAGACGAGCCTTTGGATAATACAAAGCCGTCTATCTTATCGCGGTCTAAAGCCATTATCTCTCCCGGAGTGATATCGGATGCACAGATAACGGACCTTTCGCTCCCGTTTTCTTTTTCGATGATATCGGCATCATCCTCACTGTCCCCGGACGCTTCTTTCTTTCCTTCCAAAAGGGCATCAAAGAGTCTTTCGGCAACGTCTTTTATATCGGTCGCTCTTTCCCGCATGGCCTCATCATCGAAAGATAAAAATCTTTCGATAAGAGCATCCGTCTTTACCTTGAGCGCATATTCCGCATTGACACGTTCTTCCCCGATGAACATGAGCACGGCATCGTGGATCCCGGCATCCGACAATATCATCATCTGAGCCTCAAATATATCAACGGCTTCCTTATTATCCGTAAGAGCAGCCTTATCCCTGTCAAACTCCAGCGTCTTTAATGCATCGACGCATGCCTTTAAGAACCTCTCTTTTTCCTCAGATACCTCGTCGAAAAATTCAAGATCTATCCGCTCTACAACTCTCTCTTTATGAGAGATGATATTTACTTTGCCAAGGGCCATGCCCGGTGAAATAGTCTTTGCCGAAAACTTCTTCATATATGCCTCACCACTTCAAACCTTTCCAGTTCATAGGGCTCATCTTCCCTGATACCGCCCTTCCTCCTTGCAATGTCTATCTGATCATCTATCGTATCCACGCCGTCAAGATCCGGCAAAAGGAGTCCCCTTTTATATCCATGGGTGACTATGACTCCGTATCTTTTTACATCAAGTTCATCCTTCGATGATATCTTCTCCGGCTTTGTAAGCACATCCACATTTACTTCCAGATAAGGGATCTCATCCTCTCTTATGGGCTCAAATCTCGGATCCCTGGCGCAGGCACTAACCGCATTCTGGATTATCTCATCCGCAACGCTCCCGGTCGTAGGGAGGATCGTTCCTATGCACCCTCTTAATTTCCCGTGCTCGTGGATAGATACGAATGCACCGGCCTTTGTGTCGTTCATCTCATCGGTGATAAGATCCTGACAATCATTTTTATCTATAACTCTCCCATTGATGATATAGTTTTGAAGGGATCTTAGAGCCAGCAAAACATATTCATCGGAGTCTTTATACCTTTCTTCCATTTCCTTATGCTTACCCTTAAGATAAATATCCAGAAAGCGTCTGTCGTCCTTATCATATTCCTCGGGATAAAATGTGCATATCCCGTATCCGACGCCGGTGACATCCTCATGAGATAACTGCGTTGCTCTTACCTTTACGCCGTCAAGCGCACCCGCCATAATGACAAATGATCTGTGTCCGCATTCCGCAGCCTTATCACAGAAAGACTCATCAAAATCAAAGAGTTCTCCGAATGCTGCGCGCGAGCATACATCCATTATCCTTTTATCATAAACGGGACCTTCCTTTGCAAACCCGTAAGGACCGTAATCCTGAAGCTTATGGGAAAGATCGCCGCTTGCCACATATACAGCCTTTCTGCCAAGCTTACCTACCGCCTCAGCGACCATCTGCCCCAGGCGGTAATGCTCGGTAAGCGAAAGTCCCGATAAACCTATCCTTACAAGCTTAAAGCGCGTATATTTCTTTTCGATAAAATATAACGGGACCATGGTACCGTGATCTAACTCAGGCTCCCTTTCACCTAAAGTCCCTGCCGGGATATCCGCTTTATCACAAAGCCCGGCGATCGTGCTTACGAGCTCATCGTCGTATTGTTCATTAAAGGAAACGTTCTTAGCGCCAAAGGAAGAAAACGAGCCCCTTGCCGCTCTTCCCGGGGAAATATGGAAATAATCGCCGTACATTATGCTGTGAGGACTGGAGATGATGATGGTATCAGGCGCGATATGCGCTATCTCATCGGCCACTTTTTCATAAGAGTCGATAGTCGCTCTTACTCTTTCCTCACTTCCCCGTCCTACATCGGGAACTATCATCGGAGGATGGGGTACCATAAATGCAGCTTCTATAGCCATATAAACCTCCTTAAAAGATCAGGTCCTTTTAAAGATTAAGTCCCTTAGCCTCATCGCAGCCCGTTACGATGTTAAGACACTGTATCGCAGCTCCCGAAGCTCCCTTTCCGAGATTATCAAACCTCGTCGCAAAGACAACTCTTTCTTCGTTACCTGTAACAAATATCTCCATTCCGTCCCATCCGGCACAGGCATCGGAGAAAAGTGCATTTCCTTCTTCCGCCTCAAAGCCGAACGGCATTACCTTTATAAACTTCTCGTCTTTATAATAATCCGCAAAGAAATCCCTGTACTCTTCGGGGCTTAACTTCTTTTTGAGATCCTGCGTAAATGCCGGGATCTGGACTATCATGCCGCTGTGATATGCGGTCGTAAACGGGAGAAAGAGCGGAAGCCTTGAAAGACCCGATATCGCCTTTATCTCTTTTAAATGCTTATGGGTCTGTCCCCAGGCATACATCCTGGCGGAGTCAAATTTCTTATCCCTTCCCTCTTCTTCATATGAAGCTATGAGCTTCTTCCCGCCTCCGCTGTATCCGGATGCTGCAAAGATGGAAACGGGATAATCACTGCTCATTATCCCCGAGCTTACAAGGGGATATAATATCGCTATCGAACCCGATGCATAGCAGCCGGGAACTGCGATCCTCTTGCTGTTTTTAATCTTTTCACGGTGATCCTTTGAAAGCTCCGGAAAACCGTAGGCCCAGTCAGGATAAGTCCTGTGCGCGGTAGATGCGTCTATGATTATCGTATCGTCGCCGGCCATATCGGCTGCTTCAACTGCAGCTGCATCGGGCAGGCAGAGAAATGTTATATCAGATCTGTCTATATATTTTTTGATCTCATCCGGATCTTTTCTTAATTCCGAAGGGATCTTTAAGAGCTCGATATCGTCTCTTTTAAGAAAACGCTCATTTATCCTTAATCCGGTAGTTCCTTCACTTCCGTCTATAAATACCTTAACCGACATTTATCCTGCCCTCTTTATGATGATCTTTACCGGAATATCTTATTAAACCCGGTTACCCTGTATGTTATCATAAACACATATAAAAAACAATAAAAAAGCGGTCCGTAACTTGCC
>DMCJ01000165.1 GCA_003446735.1 Lachnospiraceae bacterium
AGTACACCGTAGATGAATTTGGCTTTCTGCTTCTCACGGAGCTGTAAGCCGTACTCACTCATCTTCTTTCCGGATCTTGTGGATTTTCTCTTAGATTTCTTGTCATACCCTAAATATGTGGGATCCAGATCTAAGGATCTGCATCTCTTTAATACGGGTGTTCTGTTAATTGCCATTATTTAAATCCTCCTGATTGTTTACAACGCTACTGCGCCTTCATCCAATTCCTTTTAATTCTTTACAAAAAACGATATATATGAAAAACGCTGATCAAACACGACGACGCTTGGGAGGGCGACATCCGTTATGAGGAACGGGGGTCACGTCACGAATACTTGTAACCTCGAGTCCTGCTGCCTGAAGAGCACGAATGGCTGCTTCACGTCCTGAACCGGGTCCCTTTACAAATACGTCAACGTACTTTAATCCATGCACCAATGCTGCCTTTGTGGCGGTCTCTGCTGCCATCTGTGCTGCATACGGTGTAGATTTCCTTGAACCTCTAAAGCCCAGACCACCGGCACTTGCCCAGCTTAATGCATTACCTTCCGTATCGGTTAACGTTACGATGGTATTGTTAAATGAAGACTGGATATGAGCCTGTCCGCGTTCAACGTTTTTCTTTACGCGCTTTTTTGTAACCTTTTTAGTTGCTACTTTTTTCGCCATGATTAAACTAACCTACACTTTCTTAACGATGCAATGCGTTAATTACTTCTTCTTGTTTGCTACTGTTCTCTTCGGTCCCTTCCTGGTGCGGGCGTTGGTCTTAGTTTTCTGACCGCGAACGGGAAGGCCCTTTCTGTGGCGGATACCTCTGTAACAGCCGATCTCCTGAAGTCTCTTGATGTTTAAAGCTATCTCTCTGCGGAGATCACCTTCAACGATCTGAGATCCGTCGATCACTTCACTGATGCGCTTAACTTCTTCATCCGTTAAGTCCTTGCATCTGGTATCCGGATTGACTTTTGCCTCTGTAAGTATACGGGTAGCGCTGGGTCTGCCGATACCATAGATATAGGTAAGGCCTATTTCAACACGCTTCTCTCTGGGCAAGTCAACACCTGCAATACGAGCCATATTCTTTTCCTCCTTGTTTTCTACCCTTTAGGGCGATTTATACGGAAATTAACCCTGTACCTGCTTATGCTTGGGGTTTTCACAGATAATCCTGATCTTACCCTTTCTCTTGATGACTTTGCACTTTTCGCAGATAGGTTTTACCGACGATCTTACCTTCATCTTAAACACTCCTTTCATAAGACGACCATTTCACAGTATAGCACAGGAAAAATCCATTTGCAACAAAAAAATTAATTATTTTACTTGTCTCTCCAGATGATCCTGCCCTTGCTCAAGTCATAAGGAGAAAGTTCCATTGTTACCTTATCTCCGGGTAAGATCCTGATGAAATTCTGACGAAGCTTTCCGCTTATGTGGGCGAGCACCCTGTGCCCGTTTTCAAGCTCCACCTGAAACATGGTGTTCGGGAGCTTCTCAACTACGGTTCCTTCAATTTCGATTACATCTGCTTTTGACATTTGTTTCCCTCCGATATGGATTCTTTCCAAAGGTTAATGATCCTGACTAAGTCGTGGTCATATATCTTTTCGCCCGCTTTGATCTTTTCCGTAAGACCTTTCGTATCAAATGAGCGATTTATCTGTAAATGAGCCGGGTTCTTTTTTTTCGGGTTATCAACGCTGCGTCTTTTCCCGTCGCTCACATAAAGATATCCGTCTTTTTCTTCTATAATAATATATGCTTTTCCTTTATCGTGTCCCCGGATCGAGACTGCAATGTTGCCTATCATCCGATAACCTCTAGTACATTGTAAGTATCTCGGGTTCCCCGTCCTTTGTTATAAGGATCGTGTTCTCATAGTGTGCCGAGATGCTCCTGTCCGAGGAGACTACCGTCCACTCGTCATCGAGCCAGTCAACTTCATCGGTCCCTAAGTTTATCATTGGTTCGACCGCAAGTGTCATACCAGCCGATAATCTTATTCCCTTTTTCTTCATTGAAAAGTTCGGAACCTGAGGATCTTCATGAAGCTTAAGTCCTATCCCGTGGCCGACCAGATCTCTGACTATGCCGTATCCGAACTGATCTATATAAGAAGCAACACCGTTTGAGATATCATAAAGATGTCCGCCGTCAACGGCATATTTTATTCCTTCAAAGAAAGACTGTTTTGTTCTTTCAATAAGAAGCTCTGCTTCCTTACTCACCTTTCCGACCGGGAAGGTCCTTGCCATGTCGGAATGATATCTGTTTAAGATCATTCCCGCATCGAGACTTACGATATCGCCTTCCTTTAAGATCCGATCCTTTCTCGGGATCCCGTGTACTACCTCTTCGTTTACGGATACACAGATGGATGCCGGATATCCTTCGTAGTTTAAGAAGTTCGGGGTTCCTCCGTGCGCTCTTATGAGTTTATCACCGAGTTCGTTTATCTCCATGGTCGAGATACCGGGACGAACCGCCTGCTCCATATTTGCAAACACATCGGCAAGTCTCTTGCAGGATTCTCTCATAAGCTCTATTTCTCTTGCCGACTTTATCGTTACTGCCATTTTATTCACCTAAGATGTCTGTGATCGCTTTAAACACGTCCTTCATGTCAACGGTTCCGTCAACACTTTTAAGGATTCCCTTCTTCTCGTAGAAATCGATAAGGGGCTGTGTCTGCTCATGATATACTTTTAATCTGTTTAATACTGTCTCGGGCTTGTCATCATCCCTTAAGACAAGTTCTGCTCCGCACTTGTCGCAGATGCCTTCCTTCCTGGGAGGAATGTGCTCGATATGATATGTGGCTCCGCATGAAAGGCAGGCTCTTCTTCCGCCCATCCTTCTTACGATATTCTCATCGGGAACATCTACGTTTATCGCAAAGTCCACACTGTCGTTTAATTCCTTAAGAGCATTCTCAAGTACTTCAGCCTGAGGGATCGTCCTGGGGAATCCGTCTAAGACATATCCATCCTTGCAGTCATCCTCTTTAACTCTGTCTAAGAGGATCTTTACCGTTAACTCATCGGGGACGAGCTTTCCGGCATCTATATATGTCTTTGCTTCCTTACCGAGATCGGTACCGTTTTTGATATTCGCCCTGAATATGTCTCCCGTGGAGATATGGGGGATTGAATACTTCTCGGCTATCATTTTAGCCTGTGTGCCTTTTCCCGCTCCGGGAGCACCTAACATGATCACCTTCATGGCTTCCTCCTTCTTAAACACCCATTTAGGGACGCCGAAGGCGCCCCCTTGGGAATAAACCTGATTTAATTACTTATTTAAGAATCCCTTGTAATTTCTTACAAGTAAAAGCGATTCGATCTGCTTTTCGGTCTCAAGTACGACGCTTACGATGATTATAAGGCTCGTACCGCCGAAGGATACGTTCGCACCGAATACACCGTTGAAGAAATAAGGTATAACGGCAACGATTATAAGACCTACGGCACCGATAAAGATTATATATCTGAGTATCCTCTCGAGATATTCAGTGGTAGGCTTACCGGGTCTGATACCGGGTATGTAACCGCCCTGCTTCTTTATATTGTTCGATACCTCCAAAGGATTGAAAGTGATCGATGTATAGAAGTAAGCAAAGAACACAACGAGTATGATGTAGAGCAAAAGTCCTACCGAATACTTGGGTGCTGCCGGATTACACCAGTTTCCCGAGCTTAAGCATCTTAATATCTCAGCGCCGATCCCGGTACCGTTGTAACCCACAAGCTGGGAAATGATAACGGGAGTCTCGAGTAAAGATGATGCGAAGATGATCGGGATAACACCGGCCGTGTTTATCTTTAAGGGGATAACGGAATTCTGTCCGCCCACGGTACGTCTTCCCTGGATCTTCTTTGCATACTGAACGGGGATATTTCTCACACCGTCATTTAATATAATGGTTAAAACTACAGTCAAAAGGATGATGGCTATGATAACGACTGCCGCTACTACACCGAGTGCGATCGTCTCAGCACCTACTACAAACTGCTCATAAAGGCCTGCCATATCCGAAGGGATGCGGGAGATTATGTTTATGATAAGGACTATTGATATACCGTTTCCGATACCCTTTTCGGTGATACGCTCGCCGACCCACATAAGGAAAGCAGAGCCTGCCGTAAGAGCTATGATGACAACGGCATAATCAAGTGCCTTTACATCTCCTGCAAGAAGTCCCTGATTACCGAAACCGATCGCTACAGCGCTTGCTTCGATAAGAGCGAGACCTACGGTAACATATCTTGTTATGGTGGTTATCTTCTTTCTTCCGTCTTCTCCGTCTTTCTGCATCTCCTCGAGTGCCGGGATAGCGATCGTAAGAAGCTGGATTATGATGGAAGATGTGATGTAAGGCGTAATATTGAGCGCCAACACCGACATGTTAAGGAAGCTTCCTCCGGTAAACGCATCAAAGAATCCGAAAGAACCCTCTGTATGCTGTGAAAACCAATCGGAAAAGAATGATCTGTCAACTCCGGGAACCGGAAGCTGGCATCCGAATCTTATCACAACAAGCATTAAGAATGTGAATAGTAATCTGTCCCTTACATCCTTTGTCTTGAAAGCGTTTTTTAATGTCTGTAACATTAAATCACCTCTGCTGTTCCGCCTGCGGCTTCAATTTTCTCCTTTGCGCTCTCGCTGAATGCGCTGACCTTTACGGTAAGCTTCTTGGAGAGTTCGCCGTTTCCTAAGATCTTAACACCGTCAAGAGTATCCTTAACGATACCTTTTTCGATAAGAGATTCTGCAGTAACAGTATCACCGTTCTCAAATCTTTCAAGCATGCTTACGTTGATGCCTACGATCTCCTTGTGATTTCTGTTCTTGAATCCTCTCTTGGGGATACGACGGTATAAGGGCATCTGACCACCCTCAAAGCCTATCCTGGGTGCACCGGAACGTGCCTTCTGACCTTTATGGCCCTTGCCGGCCGTCTTTCCGTTTCCGGATGCATGACCGCGTCCTCTGCGGAAATTATTGCTTTGTCTGGAGCCTTCCGCCGGCTGTAAATTTGCTAAATCCATACGGTACCCCCTTCTTTATTCTTCCACTTTCAGCAGATAACCGACCTGTCGGATCATGCCGCGCGTCGAAGCGTTATCCGGAAGTTCAACAGAATGATG
>DMCJ01000182.1 GCA_003446735.1 Lachnospiraceae bacterium
TAAGGATCGGAAGATAAAGGCTTCCAAAGACCGTTACCAAAGTAAGGGCCAATGATACGAAAAGGCAGATGGGATGCCTGAACACTCTCTTTAAGAGGCTTTTAAATGTCTTTTTGTTATCGCTCATCTGACGCCTCCTTGTTTCCGGATTCGTATATCTCCCTGTATACGCTGCAGGTCTTAAGAAGCTGCTCGTGTCTGCCGATACCGCAGATATTGCCGTCATCAAGGACGATTATCTTATCGGCATCCGCTATACCGACGGTCCGCTGAGTGACCATAAGTACCGTCGGATCATAATCAAGTTCGCTTATCCTTTTCCTTAGTTTCGCATCTGTTGCATAATCAAGCGCAGATGAAGAATCATCTAAGATAAGGATCTCGGGTCTTCTTACCAATGCTCTTGCGATCGTAAGGCGCTGTTTCTGTCCGCCGGAGAAATTCCTTCCTCCCTGCTCTACCTCGGCTTCAACGTTTCCTTCCCTGCCGGATACGATCTCGTCCGAGACCGAAACATATAGAGCCTCCTTTAAAGCCTGTTCGGAGGCATCTTCGTTTCCGAATAATACGTTGCTCTTTATCGTGCCCTTAAATAATGATGTCTTCTGGGGAACGAAACCTATCTTATGACGTAACTCTTCTTTTTCATATTCCCTGACATCACGTCCGTCTATAAGTATCCTTCCCTTACCCGCATTATAAAATCCGGGCACCAGGCTTATAAGAGATGATTTGCCGCTTCCGGTAGAACCTATTATTCCGATCTTCTCACCGCGTTTTACGGAAAAGCTGATATCCGACAGAACATCATCCGAAAGTCCTTCATATCTGAAAGATACGTTTTCAAATCTGATATGATCGGCTTTGTCATTATCGCTGTCAGAGTTATCACCGCTGTCTTTATGTCTGTCCGTATCATCCCGGTCATCCTTAGCAGAGCTCCCGATAATGGTGTCATCCTTTCCTTCAACGGGGATGGCGAGCACTTCGCTTATCCTCGATGCACAGGCAAACGCCTTGGTAAGTGTAACAATGAGATTTGCAAGCTTTACGAGCTCTATTAATATCTGTGACATGTAATTTACAAGTGCAACGACATCGCCCTGTTTGAGAACCCCGTTATAAACTGCCAGAGCACCCTGATCTAAAAGAAGTATAAGGGAGATATTTACGATCACATATGTAAGAGGGTTTAAAAGCGCTGATATCCTTCCGGCAAAAAGAGCACTTGATGCATGCTCATGATTCTTTTGGGTAAATCTCTTTACCTCCTCGTCTTCCTTGTGAAAAGCACGCAGCACCCTTACTCCGGTCAGGTTTTCCCTTACAAGGAGCGTCACATTATCAAGTGCCTTCTGGACCCTTTTGTACATGGGGATATTTATGAAAACTATAGCAAAAACCACGAGTGAGAGAACGGGAAGCGCGTAGACGAAAATAACGGCATCCTTCCCGCCGACATAAAGCCCCATGATGACGGCACCAAGGACTATAAAGGGCGAGCGCAGGAAAAGACGCAGGAACATGTTAACGCCGTTCTGCGTCTGATTTATATCGCTTGTCATTCGTGTTATGAGCGTGGAAGTTCCTGCCTTATCCTGGGAGGAAAAAGACATGGACAGGATATGTGAAAACAGATCATGGCGAAGCTTTCCGGCAAATCCGGTAGCTGCTTTGGCCGCAAAATACTGGGCGGTAACGGCACTTGCAAATCCCACCAATCCGAGCAGGATCATGACAAGGCACATTTTGATGATGTAGGGCGTATCTCCTCTTGATATCCCGACGTTTATGATCTTAGCGACCACAAGCGGGATGATAAGCTCAAAAGAAGCTTCAAGCATCTTAAATAACGGTGCGAGTACGCATTCTAACTTATAATCTTTCAGATATTTAAGTAAACCCTTCATTTAAGGCATTACTCCTGACTTTCGAGAATGACGGAATCTATATACTCACAGATCTCATCTCTGCCCTGTTTGGAAAGAGACGAATAGGAAAAGACCTTACTGTCCTTTGAAAGTCCCAGTGTATCTTTTATAAGCTTTTGCTGCTTACCGACCTGGGACCTTTTTATCTTGTCAAGCTTTGTCATTATGATGACGGGCTCATATCCGCTCTTTTTTATGAACTCGTACATCTGTATGTCGTTCTTATTCGGGGCATGACGGATGTCCACAAGAAGGAAGATGGATTTAAGCATCTTTGATCCTTTAAGATACCTTTCAACCATCTTGCCCCATTTGGCCTTGATCTCGGTCGATGCATCCGCGTAGCCGTAGCCGGGAAGATCGACAAAATAGAGTTCTTTATTAATATTATAGAAATTTACGGTCTGCGTCTTACCGGGCTTTGAGGAAGTCCGCGCAAGGCTTTTTCTGTTCATGAGTCCGTTGATAAGGGATGACTTTCCGACATTGCTCTTTCCCGCAAATGCTATCTCGGGAAGAGTGTTTTCGGGGAATGTGCTCGTCACTCCGCAGACTGTTTCAAGTTCGCATGTCTTTATTATCATGATCTTTCCAAAAAGAATCATGCCGCCCGAAAAGGCGGCATGGAGTTATTTATTTTGCTTCCTTTAAAGGCTTTTCGAGGGATATGGGCTGAACCTTTTCCTTCTTTTTTTCAGGGACCTTATCGCCCCGCCTTTCTATAAGGGGTTCTTCCTTGCCGTTTACACAAGCTTTGGTGATCGTTACCGAAGCGATCGTGTCGTCGGAAGGGATGTTGTACATGGTCTCAAGCATCGCCTTTTCTATGATGGCACGAAGTCCTCTTGCTCCGGTCTTTCTTTCCATTGCAAGTCTTGCTATCTCTTTTACGGCATCCTCTTCGAATTTAAGCTCGACTTCATCCATATCAAGAAGTGCCTGATACTGCTTTACAAGCGCATTCTTAGGCTCGGTAAGGATCTTTACAAGGGCATCCTCGTCAAGACCGTCAAGGCTTATGGATATCGGAACACGTCCGACGAATTCGGGGATGAGTCCGTATTTAACAAGATCCTGTGCCGTAACTTCTTTAAGAACATCGGCTACATCACGGCTGGATTTGCTTACGACCTCGGCATTAAAACCGATCGCCTTCTTATCCATTCTGGTCTCGATTATCTTCTCAAGTCCGTCAAATGCACCACCGCATATAAACAGGATATTGGATGTGTCTATATGGATGAGCTCCTGATGGGGATGCTTCCTGCCTCCCTGAGGGGGCACGCTTGCTTCCGTTCCTTCTATGATCTTAAGGAGGGCCTGCTGAACACCTTCACCCGATACATCTCTGGTGATGGAGACATTCTCTCCCTTTTTGGTGATCTTATCGATCTCATCGATATATACGATGCCAAGACTGGCTCTTTCCACATCATCATCTGCAGCCTGAATGAGCTTTAAGAGGATATTCTCAACGTCCTCACCTACGTAACCTGCTTCCGTTAAAGTAGTCGCATCGGCTATGGCAAAAGGAACGTTTATTATCTTTGCAAGTGTCTGCGCCAGATAGGTCTTTCCCGAACCGGTAGGTCCTATCATTATGATATTGCTCTTCTGGAGCTCCACATCCTGCTTCTTGCCCTGAGTAACTCTCTTGTAGTGATTATATACGGCAACGGAAAGGACTTTCTTGGCCTCTTCCTGTCCTACCACATATTCATCCAGAAATTCTTTGATCTCTGCGGGCTTTAAGAGATTTATCTCATATTCTTCTTTTAAAGTCTGCTCATCATCGAGTTCTTCTTCGATTATCTCATTACAGATATCGACACACTCATCGCATATGAACGCACCGTTAAGTCCGGCGATCATCTTCATTACCTGATCCTGTGACTTACCGCAGAATGAGCATTTGATCTTCTCTCCGGGTGTTTTCATTCATTAATCTCCCGACCGGTATCAGTCTTCTTTTTCGTGCTTGTCAGTCTCCCTGTCGGTAACGATCTTATCTATAAGGCCGTATTCAAGGGCTTCCTGAGCACTCATCCAGTTATCTCTGTCGGTATCCTTAGCCACGATCTCAATGGGCTTTCCGGTATTTTCCGAAAGAGTCTTGTTTAATTTTTCCTTTGTACGAAGGATGTGCTTTGCAGCTATCTCGATCTCGGTAGCCTGGCCCTGTGAACCGCCTGAAGGCTGATGGATCATGATCTCGGAATTGGGAAGTGCAAATCTCTTTCCCTTTGCTCCTCCGGCAAGAAGGAACGCTCCCATGGATGCTGCCATACCTACGCATATCGTGGAAACATCACATTTGATGTAATGCATGGTATCATATATACCCCATCCGGCGGAAACACTTCCTCCGGGTGAATTGATGTATAAATGGATGTCCTTATCGGGATCCTCAGCCTCTAAGAATAAGAGCTGAGCGATAACGACGCTTGCAGAGGTATCGTTTACTTCCTCGCCCAAAAAGATGATACGGTCTTTTAAGAGCCTGGAATAAATATCGTAGGAACGCTCTCCTCTGCTTGTCTGCTCAATGACATAAGGGATCAAACTCATTTCTTTTTAACCTCCTTGGCATTCTCAGCCAAAAACTCACCGGCTTTGGTCATGGAAAGGTCTTTCTTTATCTCTTCCTTTCCTTCCTCGCCTACCATATCCTTAACTTCTTCGATATCCATCTTATAGGATTCGCTGATCTTCTTGTATTCTTCCTCAAGATCCTCATCGGAAACTGTGATGTTTTCCTTCTTTACGATCTCTTCGAGCACGAGCCTTGACTGGATACGCTTAAGAGCCTGGGGCTTCATATCCTCTTCGAACTTCTCTCTTGTCTGGCCCGTAAACTGCATATACTGCTCGAGGTTAAGACCCTGCATGGAAAGACGCTGGGAGTACTCCTGGATCATCTGACGCATTACGGTCTCTACATAAGGATCGGGAATATCCATTTCACTGTCTTCTACGACCGCATCGATGGCTGCCATTTCCTTCTGGTCCTTAGCGCCCTTCTCCTTGCGCTCTCTTATCTGCTTCTTGACATCTTCCTTATATTCTTCGAGTGTTTCGAATTCGGAAACTTCTCCCGCAAATTCATCATCAAGCTCGGGAAGCTCCTTAACCTTTATCTCATTGATATGAACCTTGAAGAGTGCGGGCTTTCCGGCAAGCTCTTTCGCATGATATTCCTCGGGGAAAGTAACTTCCACATTAACATCATCGCCTACATTCTTTCCGATGAGCTGATCTTCGAATGTATCTATGAAGGAATGGGAACCGATGGTAAGCTCGTAGTTTTCACCCTTACCGCCTTCGAAGCTCTTGCCGCCGACAAAACCTTCAAAGTCGATGACTGCGATATCCTTCTCCTGTACTGCACGGTCATCTACGGATACCATTCTCGCATTGTTCTCGCGCTCTCTGTTTATGACCTGCTCGATCTCTTCCTCGGTGGGCTCTGTCTCGATCTTTTCGATCTCAACTCCCTTATATTTACCAAGCTTTACTTCGGGCTTTAATGCTACGGTAGCGGTAAATACCATGGGCTGTCCGGCAACAAGTGTAACGATATCGATCTCGGGTGCGGAAACTATCTCCTCTTCGCACTCATCATATGCGTCGGCATATGCTTTCTGGACGATGTTGTTTGCAGCCTGCTCCAAGAAGAAGTCCTTTCCGTACATCTTCTCTACTACGCTTCTTGAAACCTTTCCCTTTCTGAAGCCGGGAATGTTGATCTTATTCTTATTTCTCCTGAATGCTTCTTCTGTAGCCTTATCAACATCATCGGCGCTTACTTCGATAGTAAGGACCGCCATATTATGTTCTTTCTTTTCGATGGTGTAACTCATTATAAAAATCTCCTGTCTGAACGTAGTCTGTCTGTATTGCGACAGCCCTCAAATTATAACATATAAGCCTTTCTGTGTCAAAGAAACCGACGCATTTAACAGCTTTTATCCTATGTAAGCCGTAACTTCCACTTCGCAGAGTACGTTTTTGGGAAGTGTCTTTACCGCAACACAGCTCCTTGCGGGAGCATCCTCGGTAAAATAAGAAGCATAGACCTCGTTAAATGCGGCAAAATCTCCCATATCGGCAAGGAAGCAGCTTGTCTTTACGACTGCGGAATAATCCACGCCGGCTTCCTTTAATATCTCTCCCACATTCATAAGAGCCTGCTTTGCCTGGACCTTTATATCACCCTGTGCTATCTCTCCGGTCTCAGGGATGATCGGGATCTGACCCGAAGCAAAGAGAAAGCCTCCTGCTATAACCGCCTGTGAATAGGGTCCTATAGCCGCAGGAGCCTTGTCAGTCTTTATTATTTTCTTCATCACTTAGTTCCTCCTCTTCCAACATTTGTGTGAATACTTCTATGATATGCGGGTCAAACTGGGTTCCCGCGCACCTTCTTAATTCTCTTATCGCATTCTTTTCGGGCATCGCCTGATGGTAAGGCCTGTTGTGTACCATAACGTCATGCGAATCCACCGCGGATATGACCCTTGCAAGAAGCGGTATCTCCTCGCCCTTTAATCCGTTAGGATAACCCGTTCCGTCCCACTTTTCATGATGTGAGAGTATGCCGTCCGCGATCTCTCTAAGCTCGGGAGATGCCATCGCGATCCTGTATCCCTTTACGGTATGCTGCTGCATTATCTTAAATTCTTCATCGTTTAATTTACCCTTTTTAACAAGTACGTCATGAGGAATGGCTACTTTACCTATATCATGCAGCACGGCAAGAAGCTCAAGCCTTCCTATATCCGAATCGGAGAGTTTTAATCTCTTTCCGAGGCGGGCCGCCATCTTCTGTGTCCTTTCCACATGCTCTTCTGTCTCGAAATCGCTTTCTCCCAAAGTCTGCTTTAAGGAATCAACAAGGGAGCTTGATGCCGAATCGGTCCTTAGCATCTTTTTATTCTGCATGCTGCTCCTGGCATCGGAAAGTATACGGTCTACGGTAACATCATCTCTTTCCTTTACCGCGATACCAAACTCAAGATATACTCCTATGCTGTTTTCTTCAAGCTCGCTCTCTACCTTCTGCTTGATATCTTCCATTATGCGGGCCGCTTCGTCATGTGAGGTCTCTTCGAAAACGATCACGAAATCGCCCTTGTCGATCTTGGCCGCGAATGTATCCTCGCCTATGTTCGTCCTTATTATATGTGCGGTCTCGCGCATAAGGGCATCGCCGTAAGCCGATCCTTTTTCATTGTTTATCTGCCGAAGTCCGTTTAAGTTACATACGCATAAAGCGACCGGCCAGTATCTTTTATCATTCCACTGAGGGATCTGATTTACAAAGCTTTCCTTATTGTAAAATCCGCTTACGGGATCATAGAGGACCGAACGCTCTAAGCTGAAATACGCTTCTCTTGCAAAGGTTATATCGCTAAAGACCATCATTGTCCCGAGCAGCCTTCCCTTTTCATCGGTAAGTCTTCTGTATTTGCAAAGATATGTCGTGATCTCACCCATTCTCGTTATCGACCACTCAAATTCCTGATTTATATCCTTATTCCTCATTCCCTTGAACCTGTTTTCCGAAATGAAATCATCGAGCATGAGATCGGAAATGGAAAAATCCACCTCGGGAAAGAGTGCGGGAACGCTCTTGCTAAGATCTGCAAGCCTGCCTTCATAATCAAACAGGATGACCGGTTCATTTAAATGATCTAAGATCATGGTCTTTGTAAGTCCCATCGTGACCATGGGGAGATAACGAAAAGTATTATAATACATCATCATTCCGATAATGCAGTAGAGTATGGGCGAAAGATCTATGGGCAAAGTCTCCACCATGAGGAAATGGATGCAATTAACGAATATAGCCGCTATGGTTCCCGTTATGAGCATGTAATATCTTCTTCTGTAGACCTTCGGAGTGTTAAAGCATCTTACCATCAAAAGGATGATGCATAAAAGGACTATGCAAAGTGAGAAAAAGAAATGGGCTATGAAAGGAAGCTTCGGATAATTCTCGAGCACCGTAATATCATAAAACGAACGCATCTCATATGCGACCGCTATCTCTTTGTAGGGATTTATAAGAAGGAATGCGCTGTCGATAGCAGCGTAAGCGTAGAATCCCATCCTGAGCGCACGCAGATATTTATTGTTTAAGTCTATGAAATCAAGTATATATTCAAAGAAGAATATTACCATGATGTCGGACATCACAAATGAAAGACTCGAGAAAAACGACTTAAGCGAATAGACCTCTGCCGCAAGTGAAAGAGAATAAAAAAGGATCAGCAAAAATACGGCAAGCATGACTTTACCGATCATTAATGCTGAACCATTTTTCTTTTGATATGCTTTAAGTACGATAAGCGCAGCAAAGAGTGCTATAAGTACATAAAATATAACTATCAAACTGCTGCGCCTCCGTTAATTATGCTTCTTCGAGCTCTGCAAGCTCAGAGGCCTTATTGCTAAGATCCGCAACTATGCCGGAAACCTCTTTTACTATCTGAGCATTCGACTCGCTGCTGTCACAGGTCTCATTTGCATGAGCCGAAACCTCTTCGGTGATCGCCGAAACGTTCTGTATGCTCTTTACTATCTCATTGTTTGCAAGGGCAAGCTTATCTACAAGCTCCTCGAGCGCCATGGAACTATCCGCGATACCGGAAACCTTTTCCTCTATACTCTGGAAATTGGATACCGTAAGGTCCACGCCGCCAACCTGCTTCTTGTTGACTTCGATAAGACCGTTGATGGCATTTATAACGCCTTTTATCTTCTTGGAGATATTGTCGATGAGCTCCTCGATATTCTTTGTGGCGGTCTGGGTCTGACCGGCAAGTGTGGATATCTCGGTAGCAACTACGGCAAATCCTCTTCCTGCTTCCCCTGCTCTTGCAGCCTCTATGGAAGCGTTAAGAGAAAGAAGGGAAGTCTGGTTTGCAACGCTGTTGATAAGCTCTACTATGGAATGCATCTGCTTCGTGTATTCGCTTAATTCTCCGAGCTCGGAAGCGGCTACTCCACCGGATCTCTCACTCTCTTCAACCTGATCTCTCATGTTGGAGATCGCCTGGCTGCCTTCCTTTATGGCCATCCTTGCGGACTTGACATTAACTACTATATTAAGGGAAGCATCTTCTACAGCCTTGATATGAGACTGTATCTCTTCCGTCTGAATGAGCTGATGCTGGATGCTGTCGGAGGATTCGTTGGATCCCTGGCTGACTTCCTGCATTGCAACCACGGTCCTCTCTGCGGATTCACCGAGCTCATCCATATGACCCTTCATGGCGAAGATACCGTCGGCGATGGCACCGGAGAGATTTACGACTCCGTTTAAGAGCCTGCTAGCTTTCTGATGCTCTTCGTTTAAGGCTTCCATCTTTTCGTCATTGCTCTTTTGAGTGGATCTGTTGGCAATGATCGCATAAGCCACGATAAAGACTATGATAAGGACCTGTATCTCGGCGGATGCTGTCTCCTCGACCGACATTCCCACCGTGACCGCGGTATAAATGACTTTTATCAGATTGAGCAAAAAACAGGCAACACCCGAGATCAACGAGAGCTTGGCCGAATTATACATTGTGATGGCTAAGATTATGGGCATCGCATATGTAAAAGCAAGAGCGGATGTGGTCGTAAACAGGATAAACCCGTAAAATACACCGAAGCAAACTATCAGGATCATGCTTGCGTATTTGGATTCGGGATCCTTCTTTAACAGCCCGAATAATATGATGATCGGGATAAGCGCGAGCGCCGCTGTTAAAAACCAGTATCCAATGGTACGGGTATGCTTTACGACTTCGAGCAGATAAGCAAGTACTATGACTGCTATCTCAATCGTATAGCACTTTAATACTGTGGAATTGATCCTTGCTTCGTCACTGATCTGTTTTTTCTCCATAGATTCTCTCTCCTATTGATGATGGCTGTCTTTATATTCCCTGACTACTTCTCTCATCTTGACCTCTTCCATGGCCTTTTTGTAATCCGGGTCTTCTTTAACAAGTTTATCATGAGCCGCTTCATATTCGGCCGTCTGCTTATACTGACTTACAACCTGTTTTATCGCTTCCTTGTCATTTCCGTAGATCGGCTGATTAATCGAGATATTATTCTCGCCCTTGGCCTTATTCCTGTATGCCTGCTCGATCTTCGGGATGGGGTTGCCGTGGATCTTGTAATTACGGACAGCTTCGACGATCTTGGTATACTCTTCATCGCCGGCATCCTTCCACGCATCGGACTTGTATATCGCATCATAGAGCTCGTCTATGGACTGGAATCTGTTGTCATTATGGACCTCAAGGCCTTTCATTATGGCATCTTCGTAAGTCTTGTTGATCCTGATCCCGTATTCACTGGGCTTCTTTAAGACTTCACCGAAAAGCCTGTCGGTAACATCTAAGGGCTTAACACCTGTTATGCACCTGTATATCGTACCGCATAATGCGTATATATCCGTCCATGGGCCCTGCTTTCCTTTTGTACGCAGCTGCTCCGGAGGAGTATATCCGGATTTCTTAAATACCGATATGGTCTTTTCTTCTTCGCCGGAATTGGATCTGGCAGTACCGAAATCTATAAGATACACACGGTTGCTCAGGTTAGAGAGCATTATATTATCGGGGCTTATGTCCCTGTGGATAAAACCGTTGTCATGGATCTCCTTTAAGGCTATCATGACGGGCTCGATGATCTTAAGTGTCTCTTCGACGCTGATCCTCTCGCCGGAATCCTCCAAAAGATCCCTAAGGGTCGTACCGTCGATATAGTTCATTACGATGTAGGCCGTGCCGTTATCCTTGAAGAAATCAAGCACGGAGACTATGGCCGGCGTGTTTCTGAACTTTGCGAGTCTCTTTGCCTCATCTAAGAAGCGGTCTCTCTGCTTATCAAAGAATACCTCGGCATCACCTTCATTGGGGATGACCGTGGAGGCTCCTCTTGCACGGCTGCAGTAATTCCTCGGGAAGAATTCTTTTATCGCTACCTGGGCGTCTAAGTTAATGTCGTATCCGATGTAAGTGATACCGAAACCGCCTTCACCTAGAACTTTGCCCATAAGATATTTATCACGCAAAAAACTTCCCACCGGAAGATAATTCTCGCTAAGCTTTATATCGGAAAACTGCTTTCCGCATACGTTGCAGACGCCGTCGTCGTCCACTTCGCCTTTCATACAGTTAAAGCATATCCTGCTGATGTCCATTTTTAACTCCTAACAAGACGCAAAACGCTATTTATATGATAGCATACTTTTTTTCATTTTTCCACCATATCAATGTGAAAAAATGACATTTTTAGAATTCGCACGCTGCATGCACGGCTCTCTTCCAATCTTCCTTTCTGCTGCGCCTTTCTTCAATGCTCATTTTACTCTCAAATGTCCGCTCTATGGAGTTAAGCTCCAATAATTTTTCTTTACTTTCAAAAAATCCCGTGGCAAGTCCCGCAAGATAAGCCGCACCGAGCGCAGTCGTCTCTGCAACTTTGGGTCTTTTAACGGGGACTCCGAGTATATCGCTCTGAAACTGCATCAAAAGGTTGTTTGCGACAGCTCCGCCGTCGACCTTTAATTCTCTTAATCCGATCCCCGAATCAAGAGTCATTGCTTCTATAAGATCGGCGCTCTGATATGCTAAAGATTCCAGAGTCGCTCTTATAAGGTGCTGTTTTGTAGTGCCTCTCGTAAGTCCGAATACGGCTCCCTTTGCATCAGGCTTCCAGTAGGGCGCTCCGAGCCCTACAAAAGCGGGGACTACGATAACGCCGTCGGAATCTTTTACTTTAAGCGCCTCTGTCTCACTTTCGGGCGCGCTTTCTATCACTTTAAGTCCGTCGCGAAGCCACTGTATGGCACTTCCTGCAACAAACACGGAACCCTCGAGGGCATATTCCACCTTTCCGTCTATTCCCCAGGCTATGGTGGTAAGAAGGCCGTGCTCGCTCCTTGAAGGCTTCTCTCCCGTGTTCATGAGTAAAAAGCAGCCCGTTCCGTATGTATTTTTAGCCATTCCCTCTTCAAAACAGGTCTGGCCGAATAGTGCAGCCTGCTGATCTCCCGCAACTCCTCTTATCGGTATCTCGCGGTCAAAGAATTTAGCTTCGGTAACCCCGAAATCTCCGCTCGAAGGAAGGACCGCGGGAAGCATGGAATAGGGAACGCCAAAGAGCTTTAAGAGCTCGTCATCCCAGTCCTGTTTGAATATATTGTAAAGAAGGGTCCTTGAAGCGTTGCTGTAATCCGTCGCATGTACCCTTCCGCCCGTCATCCTGAATATAAGATAAGTATCTATTGTCCCGAATAAGAGCTCACCTTTTTCAGCTCTTTGCTTTGCGCCCGGAACTTTTTCAAGTATCCACTTTATCTTGCTCGCGGAAAAATAAGGGTCGATGAGAAGCCCGGTCTTTTCCCTTATCATCTCATCGCAGCCTTTTAATGATAAGCCCTTGCATATATCGGTTGTCTGTCTGGACTGCCATACAACGGCATTATATATAGGCTCTCCCGTCTGTCTGTCCCAGACAACGGTAGTCTCTCTTTGATTTGTAAGTCCGACGGAATCGATCTCGGAAGCAGATATCCCTGCTTTAAGGAGAACCTGCATATAGACCGTAAGAACTGAGACCCAGATCTCGTTGGCATCCTGCTCAACCCATCCGGGCTTTGGGAAATACTGAGGGAACTCAGTCTGAGTCATGGCTTTTATGCTCCCGTCCCTGTTAAAAAGGATGGCTCTCGTACTCGTAGTCCCCTGATCGATAGCTAAAATATAATCCCCCATATCTAACCCCCGATAAAACAAAATTATATTGTATGACCACCTGTTATTATACAATAAAAAAGGAAATGTGAAAACTGTTTTTCACATTTCCAGATGCGGATGACAGGAATCGAACCTGCACGGTCTCCCACCAGAACCTAAATCTGGCGCGTCTGCCA
>DMCJ01000118.1 GCA_003446735.1 Lachnospiraceae bacterium
ATTTTGTTTTGAGGGATTTCTGCCCAGGGAAAATAATTTAAGAAGACGGATATTAAAGGAACTGGTCGATGAATCCAGGACCATAATCCTCTATGAAGCCCCACACAGATTAAAAGCCACTTTAAAAGACTTAAAGAGCTATCTGGGAGACAGGGAGATCTCGATCTGCAGGGAGCTGACAAAGATATATGAGGAAAACATCCTGACAACCTTATCCGAAGCCATTTCCATGTACGAGGATGCCGAACCGAGAGGCGAATATGTTAT
Source organism: Lachnospiraceae bacterium (assembly GCA_003446735.1). Classification (GTDB taxonomy): domain Bacteria; phylum Bacillota; class Clostridia; order Lachnospirales; family Lachnospiraceae; genus UBA2882. The sequence goes on from DMCJ01000118.1 coordinate 268, forward strand.
CGTGATCGGAGGCAAGAGCATGGCCGAGCGTGAGGAGGAGGAAAAAAAGGAGTGGGACAACCTGTCGATAGAGGACCACATGAGGTTCTACGAATCGGGCGGAACCTCCCGAAAAGAGGCCATGAGACTGGTGGCCAGAGACAGGGGAATCCAAAAGAGGGATGTTTATCAATATCTGCTTAATACAGTTGACAAAGACAGCATAGATAATTTATGATAATAGTCAAATGGGTATTAGCAAGGAGACATAAGACATGTTAGAGAGAGTTAAAGAGATTATAGTTGAAATTCTTGCAGCTGATGATATTGACATCACGGAAGAAACATCCTTAAAGGATGATCTGGGTGCCGATTCACTCGACCTCTTCGAGCTTATCACCGCATTTCAGGATGAATACGGAGTTGAGATCCCCGAGGAAGAGCTTGAGAGTATCCAGACCGTCGGAGATATTATAGAATTCATGAAAAGTAAGGGTGTTGAAGGCTAAAGAAGAGAGGTTAAAACTATGAGATTAATTACACGTTCGGACTTTGACGGACTTGCCTGCGGAGCGCTTCTTTATGAAGCAGGGATCATCGATCATTGGAAATTTGCTCATCCCAAGGATCTTCAGGACGGACTTGTGGAAGTAACAGAGGATGATTGCCTTGCAAACGTTCCTTTTGTAGAGGGGTGCGGTCTTTGGTTCGATCATCATTCAAGCGAATTTGAGCGTCAGGAGCTTGAAGGCAAATACAAAGGAGAGAGCAGGATCACTCCTTCGTGTGCGCGTATCATATATGAATATTACGGCGGAAAAGAGCGTTTCCCTCAGTTTGACGATATGATGGAAGCGGTAGACAAGGTAGATTCCGGTAATCTTACCATAGACGAGATCCAGAATCCCAAGGGATGGATCCTTGTAGGATATCTTATGGATCCGAGGACCGGACTCGGAAGGTTCAGGAATTTCACTATCTCCAATTACCAGCTCATGGAGAAGCTCCTTGATTGCTGCCGTACGATGACTACAGATGAGATACTCGCTCTTCCCGATATTCAGGAGCGTATCAAGGTTTATAACGAGCAGACCGAGAAATTCAAAGAAATGGTTACGGCTCATACCGAGGTTAAGGGAAATGTCATCATCTCTGACTTAAGAGGCGTTGATCCCATCTATACCGGTAACCGTTTCATGATATACAGCATGTATCCCGAGCAGAATATATCCGCATGGATCGTAAACGGCAAGGGAGGCGCCGGATGCTCAGCTGCAGTAGGCTACAGCATCTTAAATAAGACCAGCAATGTTAACGTAGGAAGTTTAATGCTCAAATACGGCGGCGGCGGTCATAAGAAAGTCGGTACATGTCAGTTTACCGATGAGAATATGGCAACAGATCTGCCTAAGATGTTAGACGAGCTTTGCGCGCTGGCTAACGGCTGATATCTGATCTAACGTAATGTCAGAGCCTTTCATTCTTAAGGAGTGAAAGGCTCATTTTATTAGCACTTTTTGGTTCTGTGGAGGTGACACCATGATGGTAAAAGAAGAGATAAGGATAAAAAGAGTGATAGTCCATATAATGGACGGAAGCGTCGGACTTCCCGTTCTTTCGGATGAAGAAGCTGAGATATCTTCGGATTTTTCCGACTTTTTAAAGGAGCATATCTCCAGGATAATGTCCGGCGATGATATTAAAAAATGCAGTTTTTACAAAGAACAATCCGAGGTATATAAGATGCTCTCGCAGTATGATGAGGAATTCTTTGTGCCGATAAGCAGGGATATGGCATCCCATCTGTATGAGATAATGAACAGTAATATCGATATCCCGCCCGCAGATCTTGTGATAGCGAGGTTTGATCACAGGGATGTTCCTTATCTGGCGATACTCAAGATGAACTATAAGACCTTATTTACTCACAAGACCGTAAAAGGAGAGGGCGGAGAAAATGCCAACGGCATAATAAAGCATAAGACTCTTTTACCGGCGGAATCGCAGCGGCTCAGCGAAGCGGCAGTAGTCAACCTTAACACTTTAGAGCCCTATGCGATAGAAAAGAAATATGATGTCAACGGCGAAAAGACAAATTACTTTACCTATCTTTTCTTAAAGTGCTCGGCTAATGTTTCCGAAAAGCAGAAATTAAATGTTGTATGCAGATCGGTAGAGAGTATTCAGAACAGCCACTTTGACGAAAGCAGACAGTATGAGGAGAACCTGCGTGCAAAGAATATAATACATGAAGAACTTGAGGAGAACGGTGGATTTTCCGTAGAGAAGATTGCCGACAGGATCTTCGAAAACGAGCCTGTCTTAAAGGAAGCTTTCAAGGAGAAGATGGAAAAGAACGATATGGTCAGAGAGACCGTTTCACCTCAGAGTGAAAAGACCGTAAAGAAGTATGAGACTCAGGTACTAAAGACCGACAGCGGGATAGAGATCAAGATCCCGATGAAGGAGTATAATGATCCCGGAAGTGTGGAATTTATCACCGAGGATGACGGAACCGTCTCGGTCCTCATTAAAAATATAGACAGAATCCGCGCCAGGATTTGACACGCGCGGCATATTATGGTAGTCTTAAGTTTGGGATATTATGTAAATCACATGATTTCCCGAATGCGGTATCACGATGTATCGTATATCGTATTATCCGGAGGGCATGATGAATAAAGGAAAATACTATTTAACAACGGCTATAGCCTATACTTCGGGCAAACCGCATATAGGTAACAGCTACGAGATAGTGCTGGCCGACAGCATTGCAAGGTATAAGAGAAAAGAGGGCTATGATGTCTGGTTCCAGACCGGAACGGATGAGCATGGCCAGAAAATAGAAAACAAGGCAGCGGAAAAGGGTATGTCACCCAAGGAATTTGTTGACGATATCGCAGGCCAGATACGTGATATCTGCGATATGCTCAACACTTCATACGATCATTTCATCCGTACGACGGACGATTATCATGAGAAGCAGGTACAGAAGATGTTCAAGCGCTTCTATGATCAGGGCGATATCTACAAGGGAGCCTATGAGGGACTTTACTGTACCCCCTGTGAGTCATTCTGGACTGAGAGCCAGCTTGTTGACGGAAAGTGTCCCGACTGCGGAAGAGAGGTAGTTCCGGCAAAAGAGGAAGCATATTTCTTTAAGATGAGCAAATATGCCGACAGGCTCATACAGTACATAAACGAGCATCCCGAATTCATACAGCCTGTGAGCAGGAAGAACGAGATGATGAACAACTTCC
>DMCJ01000036.1 GCA_003446735.1 Lachnospiraceae bacterium
GGAAAGATCGGAGACGGTAAGATCTTCGTATATCCCGTAAGCAGGGTCGTTAAGATAAGGACCGGCGAAGAGGATTATGATGCTTTGCAGGATGTAGAATAAAAGTAAATGTCTGATTTATAACAGTTGCCGTGTGTTCTGATGAACGTACGGCGGCTGTTGTTATTGCTCCCGGCGGAAGATGTTGGCCTCGATGGTTGCTATTGCTCCCGGCGATAGCGAAGAACAAGAAAAATGCAATAAGCTGTCGAGATGATGATCGTTGCAAATATATAGATCATATCAATTATTATATTGTCGACCGCAAATAAGGAAAAAACATCAATGAGGGAGTGGGCTATGATGCAGGGAATGATGCTGCCCGAAACATAGCACACTATGGTAAAGATAAAACCCAAACCGACAGCAAAGAGCATCTGAAGAAATGTTTCTACGCTCGCCTGTCCGGTTAGGATATTGACGATATGTCCGATCCCGAATGTAACGGCTGATACGATTATCGCAACGACGGGTTTTCCGTCCTTAAGCATGGCTTTAAACAAAAAACCTCTGAAGAGCATTTCTTCCACAAAGCCCACCGCTGCCATGGAAAGCACCGCTATTACAAGAGAAAGTGCGGTATAATTAAGTGTTATACCACCCCAAAGATTACCGGTAGCGAGTATCCACATGGGAATAAAATAAAGATATTTCTTTGCGTCTTTCGGAAAACGGTCAAGTCCGTATTTCTCTTCAAGATGATTCAGCTTTACAAAAAGAAATATGCAGATGGCAAAGGCAACAAGCGCTGCGAGCATAATCGGGCTGTCAAGCCCGAGCTTGCCTTTTATTGGGGTAAGTACAAGGCAATAAATAAGTATCCATAACACAGCGAAAAGAACTTCTTTTGTTTCATATAATTTACGCATATCATTTATCCTTTTTTGCAATTTTTGTGGCCATTCCAAAGAATACATTTTCAAGCATTTTTTTGCACTGTTTTTCATCATATTCCATGGAATTATTTGCGAGCAGACTTGCCATTCCGTGAGCTACACAGAAAAATGTAAGAAACACGTCAGCCGCCTGTTTTCTTGAAACTCTTAGCCCGTCTGCTATCACATCCAGAACATCTGAAAGAGCCGGGTTCTTCTTAAGACCTTCTATATTTATACCGGCAAACTTATCTGTCTGGAAAAGGAAACGGAAAAGATTATCTTCTTCATATCCGAACCTGACATAATTAAGTCCCATAGCAAGGAAAGGAATATCATCTTCTTTCCTGTGAAGGATGTACCTGGAATGATAATCATCGGCTATCTCGTATGCGGCTTCTCTTATCTCGTCGATGGACCGGTAACTGTATAAGACCGGCTGAGTCGAACATCCGAGGCGCTCGGCTATTGTTCGGACGCTTAAATTCTCGTGTCCTTTTTCCCTGATCACATTGAAAGCTGCTTCGACGACCATTCTGCTTGTGATTGTTGCTCTGGGTGGCATGTGTTGTCCTCTTTTTTTATTTATAATTGATGTTATATAAGGGCTGTTATATTATATAATGCATATTATATTATATTTTTATAATATGTCAATACGTCCCGCCGTTTTTATATATATGCTATAATCTTGTTATCCGGGTTAACGGATCATCATGAGTCAAAAAGTTTGGTCAAAAAAGTTCATTGTTTATCGAGGTGGCCCAATTTGGCATATGTGTAAATAAAGGCAAAAAGAAGAGAGGAGAGAAAAGGAGAATGCGCGTGACTGAAAAAGTGACTGAAAAAATGTATTGGATAAGGAAGCCGAAAGAATGCAGCGTCGAAGAAGGAGGGGTTACGATCATCACGGATCCTCATACCGATCTGTGGCAGAGGACTTATTATCATTTCAGAAATGACAATGCACCGGCATTATTGATCGACACAGAAGATAAATACTTTTCATTTACGGTAAAGACTGATTTTTCCGAAAGTCATCACCGCTTTGATCAGTGCGGGATAGTGATGTATTTAGATTCGGAGAACTGGCTTAAGGCTTCCGTGGAATATGAAAATGAAGATTTCCAGCATCTCGGATCGGTGGTCACAAATCACGGTTATTCGGACTGGGCGACCACGGCGATACCGGCTGATGTCAAGGTGATGTGGTATCGATTCAGCAGACGCGAGGATGATTACTGCATCGAATGTTCAAAGGACGGAAAAGAATTTACGCAGATGCGGGTATGTCATATGTTTGAGGGAGCCGGAAAGATAAGCTTCGGCATTTATGCGTGCAGCCCCGAGGATTCCAGCTTTAAAGCGGTATTTACGGATATGGAGATAAGTGAGTGCAAATGGAAAGCTCACGACGGACAGGCGCCGGATCAGGAATAAGACGGCGGTATCTGAACCAGGATTATTGCTACAAACATTACGATACATCCGATGAGCTCTCTGGTACTTAGGTGTTCATTTAATATAACGGCTCCGCCGATAACTGCAAATACGGATTCCATGCTCATTAAAAGTGAGGCTATAGTGGGATCCGTATATTTTTGCCCGACTATCTGAAGAGTATAGCCGAGGCCTCCGGAAATAAGACCGCAGTAGAGAATGGGAATGAGTGCCGATGTGATGCCGGAAAGAGTCGGAGTTTCGGCGATAAATGCGATCACCCAGGAGACCAGAGCAGTTAAGGCAAACTGTATCGCCGAGATACAAACGGGATCGCCGTTTTTAACAAAATGATCTGCGCATAGGATGTGACCCGAAAAAAGAATGGCGCAGAAAGCGACAAGAGAATCTCCTTTTGATAAGGATAATCCTTCGTTGATGCACAGTAAGTACATTCCGATTACTCCGACGAAAACACTGATCCATACGATAAGGGAACTTTTCTTTCTGAAGATGATGATGTTAAGGATCGGAACGAGCAGGATGTACATGGCGGTTATAAAGCCGGCTTTGCCGGCGGAAGTGTAAACCATTCCTGCCTGCTGAAAAAGGCTTGCGCTGCAAAGGAAGAAGCCTAAGGCAAGGCCGCCCTTTATATTTGCTTTTTTTCTTAGAGCAGGATCGATGGTTGCAGAGTCAGTGGCATTAGATCCCACAAAAGCGATGAAGCCGACCGCGATGGCCGCAAGTGTCATCCTTGAAGCTGTAAAGGTAACGGGGCCTATGTGCTCCATGCCGACTCTTTGAAATGCGAAAGCGGTACCCCATATCAAGGCGGTAAAGATCAATATGATGTTTCCCAGGAT
>DMCJ01000017.1:0-11945 GCA_003446735.1 Lachnospiraceae bacterium
GAGCATTATATAATGCATTCCAGTTCGGTGCACCCCCTCATGCGGGAATGGCACCCGGCGTAGACCGTATGATCATGCTCCTTAGAAATGAAGAGAACATCCGCGAGGTTATAGCTTATCCCATGAACGGAAATGCCCAGGATCTTATGTGCGGCGCTCCCGGCGAGGTTACAGAGCATCAGCTTCGCGAGGTACATATCAAAGTAAGAGATTGATGACAATGGAGAAGGGGCATTTTTTAAGGTCGTTCATACCACAGAAAATGCCCGATCGGCTTGTGCTTATCTTCCTTCGTTTTCTGAGTGTGTTTTCCTTTATAGGTTTAAAGACCATAAGGCAGCATTACGAAGAAAACAAAAGGATATTAAGTACGGCCGATTTTTTTATGCGACAAAATACTTTCATAGAAGATCAGGCCCTCTGGGGAAAAGTGAAATTCGGGACCGGTAAACACGGAAACATGGCATATTCGGGATGCGAAGTCATTGCGGTGTTTAATGCTCTTATTGCCATTAAGAGACAAAACCACGTACAAATAAATGAAGGCATTCGTGCCGATATGATGTGCGGTCTGATAGAAGCTTTCGAAAGGAGGGGAGTTGTAAGACGCGGTGAATTCGGAGTCGCCCCCACAAGTATCAGAGACTATCTTAAAAGAAACGGCCTGAATGTCAGGGTTTATGATAAAAAAGAAATAGCAGATGATAAAGGAAATAAAAATGAAAATATGCCTTCTGTCTTTATCGCTACGTTTTACAATCATGCCCTTGATATAACCGAGCAGATCCATACTGTATGTATAACAAAGGAAAAGGAAGGATTCTTCATCCATAATTCCTACAACAGGGGAGCTGCCGGGACCTATGATAAAAAACCATCTTCAGATAAGGGGTATGAAGACCTTTCCGAAGTGATAAACAATCTTTCAGACAAGGAGCCGAAGCTTATATACCTTTTGGGGATATCGTAATGATCGCGCACAAAGTGAGTTTAAAAAGAAGGAAAGGACGCACCACCGCAAAAGAATAATTGCCATATCGCACAGAATGTATTAAAATAACAATATGTGTGTTTGTTTAAAAGGAGGAATAACAATGAGTGATATTTTAAAGAACAATGCAATTTCCGATGACGAGCTTGGAAGAGTATCAGGCGGTGTGGATGTCGTTATGACACCGGAGCAGAGAGAGGCAGCCATAGCTTTCGTTAAAAAGAATAATTTTAATTTCTTTACGCTTGAAAAGGCTATTGAATTTGTATCAACCCCAGGGTATTATGAAGGATTCGCAAATACTCTTAAAGAAGATTATGGTATTGAATCATTTGATGAACTGATAGCATTTTTACAGAATGAGTGGGCAAACATTCAATAACCAGATATAAAATAAACCAGGAGGCATAAAATGGAGATCATTAAGACATCTGAAGGTGGAAAATTAAAGATCGCGCTTGAAGGAAGGCTTGACACAAATACGGCGCCGGAGCTTGAGAGTGAGCTTAAGGGCGGACTTGACGGAGTAAGCGAGCTTGAATTTGATCTTGAAAAGCTTGAGTACATTTCTTCGGCCGGATTAAGAGTGTTACTCTCCGCGCAGAAGGTTATGAACAAGCAGGGTGATATGGTTGTTAAGAATTCAAAGCCCGAGATCATGGAGATATTCGATGTTACGGGATTTTTGGATATCCTGAACGTAGAGTAGGAGAGCTTTTTTAATGAGTGATCTTTTCAGAAAAAAAGCAATGGACAGAGTTTCGTCCCCCGAGGATCTGAATGAGTACATAAAGGTGATCACTCCCTCGGTATGGCTCTTACTTACGGCGATAATCATCCTTTTAGTCGGAATGGTCGTATGGAGCATAGCCGGAAGTGTCAATGTAAATGAGGCCGACGGAACACAGAGAACTGTCCATCCCATAGAATTTGTGATCAATTAGGAGCGCGTTATGCCTGGGAAAAAAACAGGAGAACCTGTGGAAAAGGGCATAGCTAAGGTGCCCGTTGTCATGCAGCTCGAAGCACTTGAGTGCGGAGCTGCGTGTCTTTGTATGGTTTTAGCTTATTACGGGAAGTGGATCCCGCTTGAGCAGGTCAGGACGGATTGCGGCGTAAGCCGTGATGGTTCAAATGCGAGAAATATCCTTCTTGCCGCCAGAAATTATAAGCTTGAGGCAGCAGGATACAGGTTTGAGCCCGACGAACTTAAAGAGCACGGACGATTTCCGTGCATAATCCACTGGGAATTCAATCACTTTGTGGTGGTCAACGGATTTAAGGGAGATAAGGTTTCCTTAAATGACCCTGCAAAGGGCAATTATATGATATCTAAAGAGCGATTTGACGAGGGCTTTACCGGTGTTACATTAATGTTCGAACCGACTGAGGAGTTTGAACCCGGTGGAAAGCCCAAGCCGGTGCTCTCATTTGCGGCGGAAAGGCTTAAAGGAGCCGGACCGGCCGTTTCTTTTGTTATGCTCACTTCCGTTATCGGTTCTTTATTCGGATTACTTTCTACGGGCTTTTCAAGAGTATTTATAGACTACCTTCTTCCGGGTAATAACCCGAAATGGGTAGTCCCTTTCTTTATCTTTCTGACAGTAGTCTCGTTTATCCAGATAATAACATCCGCGATACAGGCTGTTTATTCCTTAAGGATAAGCGGAAAGATGGCTGCCTACGGTAATGCTACCTATATGTGGAAGATATTAAAGCTTCCCATGGGATTCTTTTCCCAGAGGATGGCCGGCGATATCCAGATGCGAAAAGAAAACAACGCATCGATCGCCGGACAGGTCGTAAATACCTTAGCGCCTCTTTTCCTAAGCACTGTCATGATGTTCTTTTATCTTGTTGTCATGCTCAGATATTCCGTGGTGCTTACGACGATAGGTGTGGCCTCGGTCGTGATAAACCTTTTCCTTTCCAGAGTCATAACGAAAAAAAGGGTAAACGTCAACAGAGTTGCGATGAGAGATGCCGGAAAGCTGTCCGGTGCGACGATGAGCGCCTTTGATATGATAGAGACCATAAAAGCAAGTGGAGCAGAAAACGGTTTTTTTGAAAAATGGTCCGGTTATCAGGCGTCCGTTAATACACAGAATATCAAGCTCATTAAGATGAACCTGTATCTCGGAATGGTTCCGGAGGTCTTAAGTGGGATAGTAAATATCCTTATCACCGCTATCGGCATTTATCTTACGATGCAGGGTGAATTTACCACAGGTATGATATTTGCTTTCCAGGGCTTTCTTGTTTCATTTACCGCTCCCGCAGGCCAGCTTATAGCTGCGGGAAACGCGATCCAGGAGATGAGGACCAGCATGGAGAGGATAGAGGATGTGATGAAATATCCGGATTCTCACGTGTTTGGAGAGAAGGAAGAGGTAAAGGAATACGGAAAATTAAGCGGAACGCTTACGATGAAGAATGTGACCTTCGGTTATTCTCCTTTAAGTCCGCCTCTCATAGAGAATTTCAACCTGGAATTAAAGCAGGGAAAAAGAGTTGCTTTTGTAGGCTTTTCGGGCTGCGGAAAATCAACCCTTGCCAAGCTCATATCGGGTCTTTATGAACCCTGGAGCGGCGAGATCTTATTTGACGGTAAGCCCATAAAAGATATCGACAGGAATATATTTACAGGCTCCGTTGCCGTTGTGGATCAGGATGTGATCATATTCGAAGATACGATAGCCAACAATATCAAAATGTGGGATAACTCGATAGAGGATTTTGAGATGATAATGGCTGCCAGAGATGCAAGTATCCATGAGGATATAATGCAAAGAGAGGGCGGTTATCAGTACAAACTCGTTGAGGGCGGAAAAGATCTTTCGGGAGGACAGCGCCAGCGTCTTGAGATCGCAAGGGTGCTTGCCCAGGATCCCACTATGATAATCATGGATGAAGCTACGAGCGCCCTTGATGCACGTACGGAATATGAAGTTGTCAATTCCATCAAGGACAGGGGGATATCCTGCGTTGTGATCGCTCACAGACTTTCGACTATCCGCGACTGTGATGAGATAATCGTCATGGATAAGGGAAAGGTCGTTGAGAGAGGAACACACGAGGAACTTATGAAAAAAGACGGTATGTATAAAAAACTCGTTACCGTTGAATGATATTTTTCAAAAGGAGGAAGGAACCTAAGTGGGTTGGTTTGATGAGCAGATAAGAGAACGAAAAGATGCTGATCGAAAGATGTTCGAGGATTCCTTTCAGGCCATTGCCGGCGCGGTGATGGGAAAGAATTTAAGTGAGGCTTTAAACGACGAGAGGACTCTTACTGCTGACGCCTTTGCGGTGATCTTAAGATATTATCATATAAAAGCGGGAGAAGTGCCCGAAGATATAAAGGACATGAACGAGGTCCTTGAATTTCTCATGCGCCCCCACGGCATCATGAGAAGAAGTGTGCGCCTTGATAAGGGATGGTACAAGGATTCCATGGGCGCGCTCCTCGGGAGGAGAACGGATGACGGCAGCGTTATCGCGCTTATCCCGAGAGGCATATCGGGTTATGTTTTCTACGACAGGGATAAAGAGCAGTATGTGCGCATCGGCAGAAAAAATGAGGATATGATCGATACCGAGGCGCTTGCGTTCTATAAGCCTTTTCCTTTAAAAAGCATGAACATCGCCGATCTTGTAAGATATCTTTTTGAGCAGATAAGGATATCCGATTATGTCATGCTCTTTGCAACCATGGGTGGAGCAACCTTAGTAGGCATGCTGCTTCCCAAATTAAATTCGATCCTGTTTTCCGATGTTCTTTCATCGAAAAGTGTATCGATGCTCCTTGGCATCGCGATCTATATGTTATGTGCTACGATCTCAAGCATGCTCGTTCGGGTAGTTTCGAATCTTGCTTCGGAGAGGATAGGAAACAAACTGGATCTTTCCGTTGAATCAGCCTCCATGATGAGGGTGCTCACTCTTCCTGCCGGATTTTTCAAGGATTACAGTGCAGGTGAGCTTTCAAACAGGATAGCCTATATCAATTCCCTTGCGAACCAGCTGGTAAGCGTTTTGTTCATATCGGGGCTTTCGGGAATCTTTTCTCTTGCATATATCGGACAGATAAATAAATATGCTCCGGCACTTCTTGTTCCTTCGATCATTATCATCCTTTCATCTCTTCTTGTATCGATAATCACCATGGTATTCCAGGTGAAGATATCCAAAAAGCAGATGACGCTCATGTCAAAGGAAAGCGGCCTTGTACATTCGCTCATAACGGGTGTTCAGAAGATAAGGCTTTCGGGTGCGGAGCAGAGAGCGTTCGCAAAATGGGCAGAGCTATATTCGGAAAATGCAGCACTTACATATAATCCCCCCACATTTTTAAAATTAAGTTCCACGATATCCCTTGGTATTTCACTTGTAGGAAGTATGGTCCTTTACTTTTTTGCAGTAAAGAGCGGGATCACGGTATCGGATTATTATGCGTTTAACTCTGCATACGGAATGGTGAGCGGAGCCTTTCTGGCACTGATATCGATAGCTATGGTCGCAGCCGGGATCAAGCCCATCTTGGAGATGGTCGAGCCCATATTAAAGACAGTGCCCGAGATCGATGAAAATAAAACCGTCGTGACTTCTCTTATGGGAGGGATAGAGTTAAGTAACGTTACGTTCAGATACAGGGATGACATGCCGAATGTCATCGATAATCTGAGCTTAAAGATAAGACCCGGACAGTATGTGGCAATAGTAGGTAAGACAGGATGCGGTAAATCAACCCTTATGAGACTTCTGCTCGGATTTGAAAAACCCGATAAGGGAGCTATCTATTATGACGGAAGGGATCTGACGTCACTTGATCCCAAATCACTTCGCAGGCGTATAGGAAGCGTTATGCAGGATGGCAAACTGTTCATGGGTGATATCTTTTCCAATATTGTCATCTCGGCGCCCTGGCTGACTTTGGATGATGCCTGGGAAGCGGCTAAGATAGCCGGATTTGCCGATGATATAGCGCAGATGCCCATGGGTATGAATACTATGATATCCGAAGGACAGGGCGGGATATCCGGCGGACAGAAGCAGCGCCTTATGATAGCAAGAGCAGTTGCGGCAAAGCCTAAGATCCTTATGTTTGACGAGGCGACAAGTGCCCTTGACAATATCACGCAAAAACAGGTTTCGGATGCGCTTGATGGCATGAAATGTACAAGGATCGTGATCGCTCACAGACTGTCGACGATAAAACAGTGTGACAGGATCATAGTCCTCGAAAAGGGAAATATAATAGAAGACGGAACGTATGACGAGCTCATCAAAAAGAACGGATTTTTCAGCGAACTCGTTAAACGTCAGCAGATAGATGAAAATGATTGATTTTAAGCCTGTAGAACTGCATGACTTAGATGATATTTATAAATATACTTCCAAATATGGAGAGGGAAGCTGTCAGCATTCACCCGTAAGCATGTATTCGGCCAGCGAAAAATACGGGGATGAATTCTGCATCCTGGATGATACCCTTTTTGTGCTCAGGAAGAATCTCTGCGATGAAACATACAGGGTTTATCTTGCGCCTCTTGGAAACGGAGATATAAAGAAGGGATTTGAAAGGATATTATCCGACGCGGCGGAGTATGGGAAAAAAGTCAAATTCCTGACCCTGACGGATAAATATGCCAATGAGCTTTCCGATGCTTTTCCTTCGGAATTTGAAATAGTAAAAGACCGTGATCTTTCGGAATATATGTATGAGACGGTAAAAATGTCAACCTACAGCGGACGGTCACTTAAAAAGCGCCGTTCTGAGGTTAATTCTTTCTGGACCAGATATGGTCAGAGGGCAGAGGTACGCCTCATTGAGGAAAAGGATCATAAGGATATAATCGATTTTGAAAGAAAGTGGGTCGAGATAAACAGGGATACCCACGATGAGGACGCATTGGAACGCGAAGAGCGTATGATAAAGATGCAGTTATCGGTCTTTGATAAGTTAGGGCTTTCCGGTATCGTTCTTCGTATAGACGGAGAGGTATGCGGATTTGGATACGGAAGCAGACTGAGCGATGATTTTTACGATGCGATAATCGAAAAGGGCGATAAGAACGTACCATATATATATAAGGTACTTCGTATGGAATCCGTTAAGCAATGCGCCATGGAATGCAAATACGTTAACATGGAAGAGGATGTCGGGATAGAGGGACTTCGTGCTTTAAAATACTCTTACAGACCCGCATATCTGCTCGATAAAAATATAGCGATCCAGAAGGACGGAGGATCAAGATGAGGCTTTCAAAAAAGAGTTTTGCAACATTAGGACTCATATTCATAACATTTCTCGCAGCGATACAGTATATATTCCTGCGCAATGTTCCCGAAGATATATCCACATTTTCATTTGTGTTCATCACAAATGTGATGGGATTTCTGATCCTGGGTCTTCTTCAGTTTAAGAAGCTTATAAAGATCGAAAAAAAGACTCTGAAAAAAGGACTGATCTTTGCAATTGAACTTACGGGATTTAACTTTTTCGTACTCCTTGGTTCGAGAAATACCGATGCTGTCATAGTATCGAGTGTTGTCAGCCTTTACTTTGTATTTATAACGCCGATGCTCCTTCTGCTTAAGAAGAAGACCAATTTCTTCTCGGCCGTGGCTTCGGTGATAGCTATCATAGCTCTTTTACTCATGTTCGGCGCGGATACAAATGCTCTTTTTTCTTCCGCAAACGTGATCTATCTTATCATTGCGGATCTTTTCTTTGCCGCCTATGTCGTGAGCGTTTCCATTTTGGGAGAAGAAGAGGATTCGGTAAAACTGACCTTGTCGCAGATGATATTTTCTTCAATCTTAGCTCTCTTTGGATGGGGCATAGAGTGCCTGATAAGCGGAAAAGCCCCGGTTGTCCCTACGGATAAGCAGTTCTGGATAAGCGCACTTTTTATGGGAATATTCATACGTGCGATATACGGACTTATACAGTTATCCTGTCAGAAGCATGTATCTGCTCTGAAAGCTTCGTTGATATTTGCATCCGAGATCATAATCACACTTGCTACAAATCCTTTTATGTGCCGCATATTCGGAATGGATTATACTCCGGCCACAACTTATCAGGTGATCGGTGCCGTACTGTTTATCATAGCGACACTGATGGTAGATGAGACCGTGATGGAAAAACTCGGATATGAGGATATACAGGAGACCGAGATCGTAAATGAGAACGGTGAGATCATTAAAAAGGTTTCGGTTGCGAGCAAGGTCATAATAATGACGCTTACGTTTTCCATCATTACGCTTATCCTCTCAACCGTGATCTGCTTAAGTGCAATTCATTTCATTCGTAATTCCGCGATCTCGGGATCCAAGGAGCTTGGCGACAGCGCATCCATGGTCAGCTCGATAGCGATGATGAGCCAGCTTGAGGAAAAGATATCAAATCAGGCGGAGGATAAGACCCTGCTTGCCGAGGAGAAACTCTCCGCATATTCGGATGCCATCATTTCGGCAGCAGCTTTTGCACATTCACTTTATACAAATCCCGATTCCTATCCGGACAAGGAAGTTGAAAAACCCATGGACATAAATGCCGGGAAATGGGTAATGCAAAGGACGATAGCCGATAAGAGCATACCTTATGAAGACTTAAGGGATGAGAGCGGACTTCTGGGGAACATGATAGATGTATTTAAACCCATGGCAGAAGTAAACGATAACGTTTCCACCATTTACTTAGGCACGAAAGACGGTCTCCTTATAAGCTACGATCCGTTCTCCGATACCGGTGATAATGTGGGAGAAGGCTATTTCGAATTCAGGGAAACTTCGTGGTATAACCGCGCGAAAGAGTGCTATGACAAAGGAATAGATTACTCGTTTACGGATACATATCAGGACAACTACGGAAGAGGTCTTACCATAACCTGTGTGGCTCCCGTCATAGATGCTAAGGGTGATTTTTACGGATGTGTATGTATTGACGTATTAATGAGTGAGCTTAACAGATCCATGGTAAATGACGGTATCGTCATTCCGAGTGAGGCGATACTCATAGACGGAAAAGGAAAATACATTGCCGGAAGAGATATAGATCCTTCGCTTGATAATCTCGGTAATATATTTGATGAGAACGACAGATCGGTGCTTCATTTTGCGGGTGAAGAGATACTTGCAAATGACAGCGGGGTAGCCACCGTGGGAGAAGGGGATGACGCAAGATATATCGCTTATTCCACGATAGATTCCACCGGATGGAAGCTCTGCATCATAAGTCCCGCTTCGTCGGTGTTAAGACCGGCTGAGGTGATAAAGGAAAGCATTGAAGAAAATACTGACAGCGTTGTGAATACGGTCATGAAAGGAATCATGATGGTGATTCAGAGCTGCCTGGTGCTTACCGCGGTCATCCTGCTTGTAGTAACGCTCTTTACGGGAAAGGTGTCCAGAAGGATATCGGATCCTTTAAAGCGTTTGGAGCGCGATGTGGAAAACATAAGCGGAGGAAACCTGGATATACGTACCGAAGTTGCTACCAACGACGAGATCGGAAGCCTCGCAAGGTCATTTAACAATATGACCGATTCGCTTCAGAAGTATATCGAAGACCTGAAGGAGGTAACGGCTAAGGAAGAGAGAATAGCCGGTGAGCTTTCGGTAGCGACAAATATACAGGCGAGCATGCTCCCCAATAACTTCGAAAATTTCTCGCCCCACAGTGAATTTAGTCTCTTTGCTCACATGACCCCTGCCAAGGAAGTGGGCGGAGATTTCTATGATTTCTTCCTTGTGGACGATGATCATCTTGCTCTTGTTATGGCGGATGTTTCCGGTAAGGGTGTCCCTGCGGCGCTCTTTATGGTGATATCCAAGACCCTTATAAAGAACAGGGCTCAGATGGGAGGAAGCCCGGCAGAAGTCTTAGCTTATGCGAATGACAATCTGTGCGAAGGAAACGATGCCGAGCTCTTCGTTACCGTATGGCTTGCGATAATCGAGATATCGACCGGAAAAGGTATCGCTGCCAACGCGGGACATGAACATCCTGCTATCAAACGCAGGGATGGAAAGTTTGAGTTTGTAAAATATCGTCATTCTCCCGCTGTAGCTACGATGGAAGGAATAAAGTTCAGAGAGCATGAATTTGAGATAAACCCCGGTGACACTCTCTTTGTTTACACCGACGGAGTGCCTGAGGCTACAAATGCAGGTAATGAGCTCTTCGGTCCCGAGAGGTTGATCGATGCGCTCAACAAAGAGCCTGATGCCGCTCCGGAAGAACTCCTTGATAATGTAAACGAAGCGCTTAATGATTTTGTAAAGGATGCACCGCAGTTTGATGATACAACGATGATGGCAATAAAGTGGAACTTGTAAGGTGAATATCATGAAAGAGTTGGAAGTTAAAGCCGAAAAAGAAAAATTAGATGAAGTGCTCGATTTCATACACGGTATCCTGGATGAAACGCAGTGTTCGATGAAGACCATGATGGTGATAGATCTGTGTGTGGAAGAAGTGTTCGTAAATATCGCCAGCTACGCCTATGGTAATGAAGTGGGAAATGCAAAGGTAGGAGTCGAACTTGATCAGGATAGATCGCAGGTCAAACTTATCTTTTCCGATTCCGGAGTGCCCTATGATCCTCTGGCAAAAGAAGATCCGGACATAAGTCTCTCTGTTGAAGAGAGGCAGATCGGCGGGCTTGGGATATTCCTCGTAAAGAAGAAAATGGATGACGTCATCTATGAATATAAAGACGGGCAGAATGTACTTACGCTCGTTAAAAAACTGAGCTGAACACCTCCGGCGTAAAATTTTAATAGTAGTGAAGTCCGTCTTTGATGCAGGAGACGTTGATCTGCGTGCGCATCCCTGCAAATTCGCCGTCCGTATGGACTGTAAGAGGCGTATCCACGCGTATCTCCGCGCTTGATGTGCGATAGAAATGAATGCTTTTTGAATATTTGTGAAGTCCGAAAAATGCCAGCGGCAGAAGGAATAATATCCTGGGCTTGCTTATCCCGGCTGCGACGACTAAGTCGATCTTTCCGTCATTTGAGTCTGCGTCGGGCGCAAAGCGGATTCCTCCGCCTTCGTATTTGTGGATCATGGCAGCAGCGAATATGAACCTGTCGAAATGAAGCTCTTCTCCGTTATCCAATGTTATATAAGCTGTTGAGAGCGGCATCTTACGAAGAGATTTTATTGCTGTGGCCACATAGGTTAGCTTTCCCAAGCCGATGCGGTTTAAGGTGTGTTTCATTTTGGAATCGAGCGCTTCCTTACATACGGATGCGTCATATCCAATACCGCAGCTTACGGCAAAGCGGCGCTTCTTGCCTTCAGCAAAAGATAAAAGTCCGGTATCGGCTTTCTTTTCGGGAAGATCATCTTTTCTGTATTTTTCAATAAATGACGAAAAATCCCTTTGTATATCAAGAGCTCTTGCAAGGTCGTTGCTCGATCCCGTGGGGAAATAAACAAGACGGATCTTAGCAAGAACATCGGTAAGTACGTTTATGGTCTCATTTACGGTCCCGTCGCCGCCAAGGACGCATACAACGGGCCTGTCCTTATCCTTGCTTACCAGGGATAAGAGTTCCTTTTCGACGGTTTTGATACCGCCTTTTTTTGTCTTAAAAGCTTTATAAACGATGGAAGAGTCTTTGAGGATCGTCTCAAATTCAGACCATATCCGCGCGCCTCTTCCGGATCTGGAAGCAGGATTTACTATAATGTAGAGCATTTTAACCTCTCAAAAGCAATTTATTTGATAAATAGTATAGCACAAATCTTTTTTTCGTGGTAGTATATATGGTGCGTCAGTTTGTTTTGCACGTATTATTAGTAAACCGGAGGAATAAATATGTATTCATTGGACGAAGTAAAAAAAGTCGATCCCGATGTGGCTAAGGCCATAGAAGACGAGCAGGCAAGGCAGAACAGCCATATCGAGCTCATCGCATCGGAAAACTGGGTCAGCAA
>DMCJ01000017.1:12115-15082 GCA_003446735.1 Lachnospiraceae bacterium
AGAGAGAGCAAAAGAGCTTTTCGGATGTGAATATGCCAACGTACAGCCTCATTCCGGCGCTCAGGCCAACCTCGCCGTTCAGTTTGCGATCCTTAAGCTCGGCGATACCGTTATGGGTATGAACTTAGATCACGGCGGACATTTAACACACGGAAGCCCGGCCAATATTTCCGGTACATATTTCAACATCGTGCCTTACGGTGTTAATGACGAAGGTTTTATCGATTATGATAAATTAAGAGAGATAGCGCTTGACTGCAAGCCTAAGATGATCATCGCAGGCGCGAGCGCATATGCAAGAGCCATTGATTTTAAGAAGTTCCGCGAGATAGCAGATGAAGCAGGTGCGGTCCTTATGGTAGATATGGCTCATATCGCAGGACTTGTTGCAGCAGGACTTCATGAAAGCCCCATCCCGTATGCGGATGTTGTTACAACAACCACACACAAGACTTTAAGAGGCCCCAGAGGCGGACTTATCTTAAGCTCACAGGAGGCAGCGGATAAATACAATTTCAATAAGGCAGTATTCCCCGGTATCCAGGGCGGTCCTCTTATGCATGTCATCGCAGCCAAGGCGGTTTGCTTTAAGGAAGCGCTTTCCGATGACTTTAAGAAATATCAGCAGGGTATCATAGATAATGCCCAGGCTCTTTGCAAAGGCCTTATGGACCGCGGTATAAAGATCGTATCCGGCGGTACCGACAATCACTTAATGCTCATGGATCTTACTCCTTTTGATCTTACGGGTAAGGCAGTAGAGAAGCTTCTTGACGAGGCTCATATCACAGCCAACAAGAATACCATTCCCAATGATCCCAAGTCACCTTTCGTGACCAGTGGTATCAGGCTCGGTACTCCCGCCGTTACATCACGCGGTATGAATACCGAAGATATGGACAGGATCGCAGAAGCCATAGCACTTGTCGTTAAGGGCGGCGAAGAAAAAGTCGGCGAGGCAAGAGCTATCGTGGATGAGCTTACAAAGAAATATCCTCTCATCTAAAATACAGATCAGAAAAGGAAGTCAGAAATGGCAGAGAATAATAATCCCGCAAAGATCGCCGTATTCGGATACGGAACGGTAGGAAGCGGTATAGTTGAAGTAATCGATAGAAACGGTGATATCATAGCTGAAAGGATCGGAAGAGCGCTTATTGTCAAGTACATCCTCGATCTTCGTGAATTTAAAGGCGATAAGCATGAAGCCCAGATAGTTCATGACGTGGACGTGATCTTAAATGATCCCGAGATCGAGATCGTGTGTGAAGCGATGGGCGGGACCGGTGCAGCTTATAAATTCACCAAAGAGGCGCTTTTAAAAGGAAAGAGCGTTTGTACCTCAAACAAGGCCGTAGTGGCAGAGTTTGGGCCTGAACTCTTAAAGCTTGCAAGTTATAACGGATGCAGTTATCTTTTCGAAGCAAGCTGCGGAGGCGGTATCGCGGTCATAAGACCGATAAGGACCAGCCTTTCCCCCGAGAAGATCATTTCCATAGAGGGGATTTTAAACGGTACTACCAACTATATCCTTACCAAGATCGAAAAAGAAGGTGCCGATTTCGACAGCGTTTTAAAGGAAGCTCAGAAATTAGGCTATGCCGAGGCAGATCCTTCCGCCGATATAGAAGGCTATGATGCCTGCAGGAAGATCGCGATCCTTTCATCTCTTGCATACGGAAAGACGGTTGATTTCAAGGAGATCCCTACCGAGGGTATCACCAAGATCACAAAGGATGACTTTGCATATATGAAAGAGCTCGATGCGACCATTAAGCTGCTCGGATTTTCATATGAAGAAGACGGGAAATATTTTGCGAGAGTGGCGCCTTTTGTGGTACCCGGTCACAATCCGCTCTTTGCCGTAAATGATGTTATGAATGCTATTTTGATAGAAGGCAATACCTTAGGCGAGACTATGTATTACGGAGCAGGAGCCGGAAAGCTCCCTACGGCAAGTGCTGTAGTATCCGATGTTATAGAATGTGCTCTCCACAAAGGAAAGAGCCTTCCCAGTCCCTGGAGGGATGAAAAGCTTGAGCTTGCCGACGAGGGAAGTGCCAAGAGAAAGTTCTTTGTCCGCGTAAAGGACGAAGGCGACAATACCGATTTTAAGATCAGGGATACTTTCGGAGACGTAAGGATCTTAAATAAGATGGTTGAAGGCGAAGTCGGATTTGTTACCGGTGAGCTTTCGGAAAATGATTTTAAGGCTAAGTCGGATAAGCTTAATGCGATATCATATATAAGATTGGTATAACGGAGAAAAGTTGTGAAAAAAGTAGTTAAATTCGGCGGAAGTTCACTTGCCGATGCAAAGCAGTTTAAAAAAGTAGGAGATATAATAAGAGCCGATGCGGACAGAAGATATGTGGTTCCTTCGGCACCCGGAAAAAGACATTCCAAAGACACAAAAGTTACCGATATGCTCTATGCAACCTACGCATATGCAGAGCGCGGCAACGATTTCAGAAAAGCACTCGATCAGATAAAGATCCGCTATCAGGAGATAATCGACGGACTCGAGCTTAAGATATCTCTTGAGGCCGATTTTAAAGAGATCGAAAAGAATTTTAAGAATAAGATCGGAAGCGATTATGCGGCAAGCCGTGGAGAGTATTTAAACGGCAAGCTCATGGCGGCATATCTCGGATACGAATTTATCGATCCCGTGGAAGTGATCTTCTTTGATAAGCAGGGCAATTTCATGTCCGAAAAGACCAATAAGGTCATGGGTGCCAGACTTAAAAATATCGAGAGAGCCGTGATCCCCGGATTTTTCGGTGCGATGGAAGACGGTACGATAAAGACGTTTTCAAGAGGCGGTTCCGATATAACGGGTTCCATAGTCGCAAAGGCTGTAAATGCCGATGTATATGAGAACTGGACCGATGTTTCGGGCTGTCTTGTTACGGATCCGAGGATAGTAAATAATCCCAAGACGATCAGTACGATCACATACAGAGA
>DMCJ01000032.1 GCA_003446735.1 Lachnospiraceae bacterium
CCCTTCTGGTTGTTAAACCACTTAACTGTACCTTTGTTCATTTTGATACATACCTCCATAAAAATAAAAAATAACTGTTTGCGTTGCTTTCACAACACATTAAAAATAGCATAATTTCACTCAAAAGTAAAGGAAAATTTATGAAAGCGCGTCCAGATCTACAGTTCCCCCGAATATGGATAAAGCGCTTCCGATCGTATAATCCACCATGTCAGACGATATCATCTTAAACTCATTAAGGTCGTCTAAGCTTCCTATCCCTCCGGCGTAGGTTATCGGGTTTTCTCCGCCCTGTTTACGATATGCATAAAGCATGGTTAAAAGGTCCTTGTCGATCCCCGCTTTCTTACCCTCAACATCAGTCGCATGAATAAGGTACTCATCACAATATACGCAAAGCTCATTCAACATTTCTTTGGTAAGGATCTCTTTACTCTGCACCTGCCATCTGTCAGTCATAACGTAATATGAGCCGTCATCCGCTCTCCTTACGCTTAAGTCAAGACAGATCCTTTTCTTCCCGAGCTTTTTTACAAGTTGATCCAGTCTGTCATAAAGGATCATTCCGTCCTTAAAAACATATGATGTATAAATGATGTGGCTCGCTCCGGCATCAAGGAATTCAAAAGCATTCTCCTCATCCATTCCTCCGCCTGCCTGAAGATTCCCGGGCCATGCTCCTAGTGCCGATAATGCCTGTTCTTTTGTAGCGTCATAATAAGGGCTGTCCTTGCCGTTTAAAAGAATAACATGCCCGCCTTCAAATCCGTATTCCTTGTACATAAGCGCATAATCGGCCGCTTTCTTTTCAGAGACGAAATTCTCTTTTGCGTTATCACCTTCGTCCCTTAAGCTCGATCCGACTATCTGCTTGATCGCCCCATTATGAATATCTATACATGGTCTGAACATATTATTCCTCTTAAGTCTCATTTTATCTGATCAAAATCATTATAATCTGTTTTTATCCTGCGTTCAACAATATTGCGTAAAGAAAAGACCACACAATGCCTGTTAACCTCTTTACAAAGCATGAAACACGTTTTATAATTCATTTCATACGACGCAGATCTTAGTCCGGTTCGGACAGTATTTCCGTATTACGTATGCCTATAGTTTTTACTGGGGGACTATTAGAAAACTGAATTAGTGTTATAAAGGTGCTACCATACTCGGTAGGCGGTATCCCTCCTTCAGAGGGACTGTGACCCTCTTATACATAGCCCGTCTTAAAGCGGGTGATCTTAAAGTATAAGGGAGGTGGTGCTTATGACGATACAGGATCTTATTTCCGTTATCAGTCTTTGCGCAACCTGTTTTAGCATAGGTTATGCCTTAGGGCATAATGCGAAAAGATAGGCATAGAAAAACCGCCAAATCCTGACAAGTTGGGCGGTTTTTCTTACCAAACAACATTGGGGTACCGTCTATCGGTGGCACCTTTATAGCACTAATCTAGCACATGGGATACAGGTTGTCAAATCAGTGTTATAAAGGTGCTACCATACTCGGTAGGCGGTATCCCTCCATCAGAGGGACTGTGACCCTCTTATACATAGCCCGTCTTAGAGCGGGTAATCTTAAAGTATAAGGGAGGTGGTGCTTATGACGATACAGGATCTTATATCCGTAATCAGTCTTTGCGCAACTTGCTTTAGCATTGGTTATGCCTTAGGGCGTAATGCGAAAAGATAGGCATAGAAAAACCGCCGACTCCCGATAAGTTGGGCGGTTTTTCATAACTACCTAAAATTGGGGTACCGTCTATCGGTGGCACCTTTATAGCACTAATCTAGCACATGGGATACAGGTTGTCAAATCAGTGTTATCAGTCTTTGCGCAACCTGCTTTAACATTGGTCATGACTTAGTTCGTAATGAGAAAAGATAGATCGTATCCCTTCCTCAGCTCTGCTCTATAAGATCCTTTATCATCTGATCGGAAGGTTTCCTATATCCTCCGACCTTATAGCAGTCATAAAGACTGTTTGCCACATCGGGAGTGATCGTCTGCAACTTACCGTTGATCATAACTGAATAAATATTTTTCCCGTTAATGTTAATTACAGAGACTCCGGCATCTTTAAACTGCTTATCCGTATATACCGGTTTGCTTGCTCCACCGGTCACGCCTTCAAGCATTTCGTCATCTATCAGATTTGTGATCTTCATATCAGTGTTCTTCATATCTGCTTTTTCACTGTCCTATAACATCCGACATATCATACAGGCCCGCACCTCTTCCCTTAAGGAACTTTGCGGCGGACACCGCTCCTTTGGCAAATACGGCTCTTGAATATGCTCTGTGAGAGAATGTGATAACCTCATCCTCGCCCGCAAAGATCACATCGTGATCTCCTACGATCGTACCGCCTCTTACCGCAGAGATACCGATCTCGGTCTTAGGCCTTTTCTCGCGGCGACCGCTCCTGTCAAATACATATTCGTACTTCTCGCTTAATCCTTCCTGAACGGAATCTGCAAGAGCAAGCGCCGTACCGCTCGGTGAATCAAGCTTTCTTCTGTGGTGCTTTTCCACGATCTCGATATCAAAGCCCGCATCGGCTAAAGTGCCTGCTGCCTCTTTTAAGAGCTTCTGTAAGAGGTTGATCCCAAGCGACATGTTTGCACTCTTTAATACAGCCGTCTTTTCGGACGCACTCTTAACGTGAGACAACTGCTCATCACTAAGTCCCGTTGTACATAAGACTACGGGCATCTTCTTTTCTTCACAGAAAGAAAGAAGACCATCCACGCAGGATACGTGGGAAAAATCTATGATCGCATCAGCTTTTACGTCGCATTCGGAAATCGACTTAAACATCGGAAAATCATAATTTACATCCGTATTGATATCAACGCCCGCAACGATCCTTGCATCGGGATCTTCGGATACGATCTTAATTATCATCTGTCCCATGGCACCGCTTGCGCCATGCATGATTATATCTGTCATTTGATAACTCCTTTGCTTTAAAATGGATAGCAGCTTCTTAAAGGATCCCGAAATCCTTCATTGCCTTATTAAGCTTTCTTGCATGCTCGCTCTCCATCTCGGTAAGAGGTCTTCTTACAACACCGGTATCAAGACCGAGTAATTCCATTCCCTTCTTAACGGGGATGGGGTTAACCTCGCAGAAAAGAGCATCGATAAGAGGCATTGCCTTAAGCTGAAGCTCGCATGCGCCCGCTACATCACCGTCAAAGAATCTCTGGCAGATCTCATGTGTCTCCGAAGGAGCTACGTTTGAAAGAACAGAGATAACTCCCTTTCCACCTAAGGAAAGAAGGGGAACGATCTGATCATCGTTACCGGAATAAAGATCCACGTCTCCGTTAGCAAGAGCCATAACTCTGGCAACATTTGAGATATTTCCGGTAGCATCCTTTACGCCGACGATATTTTCAACGTCTCTGCAAAGTGCTACTACAGTCTCGGGAGCGATGAGTAATCCGCCGGTCCTTCCGGGGATATTGTACATGATGATCGGGATCGAGATACTCTCTGCGATCATCTTGTAATGCTCATAGAGACCTTTCTGTGTACATTTGTTGTAATAAGGTGTAACAATAAGGCAGGCATCTGCTCCTAACTTTTCAGCCTCCTGTGATAAATAAATCGCGGTCTCGGTGCAGTTAGAACCTGTTCCTGCTATAACGGGTATCCTGTGATTTACAACATTTATACAATGCTTTATAACATCCAGATGCTCCTCGTGAGATAACGTGGAACTCTCACCTGTGGTACCGCATACGATGATCGCATCGGTATTTCCCTCGATCTGTCTTTCGATCTGCTTTGTGAAAGTATCGTAATCAACACTTCCGTCTTTGTTAAACGGTGTTGTTATCGCAACACCAGCGCCTGTAAATACAGCCATTTTTCTTTCCTCCTTAATCTCGAAGCACGCAAGTATGGTTTTATCTTTGCCGCCGGGCAACATTTTCTCGTGCCGGCCCTGCGCAAAAAAACCGTGCGCAAAGGCGCACGGTAAAAGATCCATTACCTGATAGCGCCCCATCTGTTTATTCAGATGACAGTCATGGGATTATTGATCCCATGCCCAGGACCGACGGCTGCGGAACCGCCTTCCTTCGGCATCCTTCCCTTTTACGACCCCTCATCCGCTCCGCGCGTCAGGACCGCTACTTATTAAGGATGCGACCTCTATCTAACCATTAGATTAACACCATGCATCATAAAATGCAAGGACTATTTTACATTATATTCAAGTCTGACCGTTATGCTCGCCGTCTTATATCTCGAAGTGGTATCCAAGTAACCGTCATATGAATAAAACGAAGTGCCGGAATTCTGAGCCGTTATCTGAAATACCCCGAGGTTTGAATTTCGAAGCTTACCGACCTTTGCTCCCGACTGATCTGCCATGATATCGATCCTTGCTCTCGCATTCTCGGTAGCCTTGTCTATAAGATCGAGCTTGATATCATCAAGTCCCGTGCAATAGTACTCGGGTGTCCCGGATGTAAGCTCGACCCCTCTGTCAAGAAGTGAGGATATGTCTCTCGAGATCTTCTCAACCTTATCGATATCGGAAGAACTTACGGTAACAGTCTGGGTCAGATTGTATCCGTCTATGGTGCTGTTGATGAAATTTCCGTTCTCATCGTAATTATTTGATGTCACCTTTGAGATATCAACCGCCGAAAAAACATAATCACTCTTATCTATGTCTTTATCCTGCAGATATTCCTCGACGAGCTCGGCCTGGTTACTAAGCTGCTTATAGGCTCTTGCGGAATTCTCCGAATAGGCGGTAAATTCACCTCTCCAAACGATAAGATCGGCTTCAAAATCAGTGCTCGCGCTGCCTGTTGCGGTTATTATCCTCGAATCCGCCGTCTTGTATTTTACAAAAGCTCCGGCAATGAGCGCGCAGCTTATCACTATACCGATCATTATGATGAGCGGTCCTACAAAGCTCTTGTCTGAATTGCCCTTCTTTTTTGACACTCCGTTATCCGGTGCCGATTGAGCCGCCATATTTTGGTTTACATAATTTCTGTCCATAATGTCCTGTCCTCCCTATTTAGCACAAATGTATCTGTAAAAACCTATCACTCTTCAACCCTAAATCCGTATGATCTTAACAATGCTATGAATTCCCTTGAATGACCGAAGCCCGTTCCTATCATCGTATCGTTATTATAGCCTCCGGATGCAAGCATCTGCTGCCAGTATGAAAAACCATCCCCGTCGGGATCGCGGTCAAAGAACGCGAGATATACATCCGAAATGAATTCATCCCTCGAACGGTTCTTGGCCTTATACTCATCCGACCGGAAAAAGCCCGTCCTGATAACGGTCGCAGGATCATATTTTATTCCATCTGCGGACTGTCCGTTCATTATGGCATCCACCCAGTAATTAAGGCCTCCGTCATCGGGTTCACGCTTTAATATCTTTCTGTATATCCTCTCAACATAGGAAACGATCTGCGCCCTGTCCACGCCGTCGGAATATACTCTTAAAAGGCTTTCATCCGTCGCCGGCTGCTGTGCCGGTGAAGGATCGTTTTCTCCTTCCGCCAGACTTCCTCTCGTAATACCGAATCTGTTGCAGAGATTGCCGAATTCTTCCGAATTGGTAAAGCCGCGAAGTACGTTATATCTGCTCGTCCCGGAATTCAATTGGTTTATCCAGCCGTTATAGCCTCCTTCATCAGCCTCTCTGTCAAAGAAGGTCCTGTAAAGCTTTCTTACATAAACGTCATTGGAGACACCCTGGTTCGTAAACTCGGTGCTCATGATAAAGCCCCTTGCCACTTCGGCACCGGTCTGTTCTCCATTGATCAACTTATTTGTCCAGTCATTTATGCCGGATTCTTCACCCTGGCGTCCCAAGATCTCCACATAAAGTCTTTGAACAAAGGCCCTTACCTGTCCCGTCGAAACACCGGATCCGCCTCCATTAAGATCCGCATATCCGCTTTCCACGAACGAAGAAACGGATTCATTTCTCTGGATATCATATCTGAGGCCGTTTGCGTCAAAAAGAATACCGTAGATATTCCCCTTCGCCTTCTTATCATCGGAAAGCGTAAAGATCGCATTGACACTCCCATTTCCGGTATTTACTTCGTATATGCTGTAGTAATCGGAAACAAAGACTCTTCCATCCTTAAAGGCAAGTCCGTTATTTCCGGTTATATCTTCTCCGCCAAAGCGTTTTTCTTCGTAGTCTCCTATCTTAGCTATCTCGTTAGCGTTTCCACCTACGTTAAAGGTAACTACCTTTCCTCTCTGCAATACCGCAATGAGTCTTCCCGATCCGAGACAGGCAACTGGCGCATATGAATTATTCCATACTGCATTGTCATACCTTCTGTCATTTGCCGCCTCACTATAAAGTTCAAGATCATCAAATTCCCAGCTTTCGGGATAAAAATGGTAGTGTGAAAAACCTTCCAGACTCTTTAAGAACTCCGTATGGGATGCCCATCCTGCGGCATGATAAGATCCGTTATATTCGGGATCGTCAAATGTGCAGTCTATGTAATAGAGCTTACCGTCTAAGATGATATAATTCCACTCATGATTCATCCTGTTGCTCTT
The DNA here is from genome assembly GCA_003446735.1 of Lachnospiraceae bacterium. Lineage (GTDB taxonomy): Bacteria > Bacillota > Clostridia > Lachnospirales > Lachnospiraceae > UBA2882. The sequence goes on from DMCJ01000032.1 coordinate 6,576, forward strand.
TACGTTTCCGACATTTAATCCGGCTCTTTTACCTAAGTATCTGAAGGCCTTTGAATATCCCGAGCAAACCGCGGACCCGTTAAACGCATCTGCAAGTCCGTGTTTTGTTTTTGTGTCGTCGTATACGATATGCGTGACAAGATAGTCATGGATGTAAAGAGCCTTTTCGACTTCAGTCCAATCACTTCCTATGCCGGACAGTATCTGATCTGCGAGTCTTTTATGCTCATCACTTAATGCATTCTCTTCTTCCTCTCCATTTTCGGCAGATAAAGCCTCATTTTCGGATATGCTCTCTGCAAATACATTGTCGTATTTAACAAACAGCGCACCGAACATAACAAAAACAGAAAGCAAAATTAGGTTTACATAATTTCGCATTTTCTTCATCCGTTAGCCCTCTGCCGTCATCAGATCTGAATACCGTTCTTCTTAAGAAGCTCTCTCGCGGATTCCACGGAATCGATACCCGTGGGGTTCTTTATCGGTGCGAATTCTTTTTCTCTGACTACCTCAAAAGGCAGGCAGGAATCAAGCTGATGGATCATATCTAAAACGAGCTGCTCGAACTTATAACCGTTGGGCTTCTCGGGCTTTATAAGATCTGCATTCTCATCTATATAAGGGATCTTCTTTTCCACAACATGAAGCGGCATTTTGTCATCGGTAACAGCTGCAAGTTCGGGTACATGGAAAAGATAATTTAAGATGACTCCGTAATAATAAGCGGGATCCCCGTTTTCATCCTTTGCATCCATCATTTCCTGAGACAACTCATAATATTCGACGATGGAGGGCTTACCATCCTCAAGACAGATAACACCGACCTTCTCGTCGGGAGCAGCTTTCTTAACAACCTTAGCTCCGACCGAAACCTTTGCAAGACTTGTTGCGCCCACGAATTTCGGATCGCATATCCTCTGAAGGACATTATCAACCGCAAAAATATTGATCCACTCGATGCCCTCGTCCTTTAATATCTTATCAAGTCCGGCACGTACCATCGAAGAATACCATCCCGCATTACCGTTGGGCGAAGTCGATATTCTTGCCTTGCCTTCCATATAGAGTTTCCCGTTATAGTCACATGCGGGAGCCATATCCTGCTTAAAGAATACGATCCGGTCTTCCTTGTATCCGAAATAATCTTTTTCTTTTAAGAATCTGACCGTAGCCTCATGGTTCTTCTCACTTGTCATTATAAAGAGCCTGATCCACGTATCGGTTTCCTTTACGACATCAAGGAGGTTTTCGATAAGTCGCTGGAAGATATACACATTCTTCGTAACGCCGATATCATACATGCCCTTTGGATTATCGGAACCCAATCTCGTTCCCATTCCGCCGGCAAGTAAGAGCGCTGCGGTCTTACCTTCCTTTATGACTTTAACACCCTCGTCGTAAAATTCTTTCTCGCGCCTTTCTATCTCATCAAGCTGCATTGCCGCAAGAGGAGAAAACTCGCCGCGTCCCGTCGCCTTTCCGGCCTCTCCGATATGCTTTAGAACAGAAAAATCGGTCTCTTCAACCTGCGTAAGAAGGTCATTCTTTTCCGCGTCGGAAAGTTCGTCAAAATATTTGAGAACGTGTTCCTGTCCAATGTCCGTTAACTTCTTTAAAGCTTCTTCTTTTGTCATAAAATGCCCTCCTTATATGTATTAATAATATGATCTTAAACTTCGAGCTTCATATCTCCGTCTTTTATGAGATTCATCTTTCTCATAGCCATCGCTGTAGCGCCCGCTATAATCGCAGGTAAAATGAAATGAAGAACGATTATCTTTATGATGACTACTACCGCGCCTTCATTTACCGCCATGGTCTGGAAAGTGGTGATCTGTCCGACGAGACCGCTCGTTCCCATCCCGGAACCGGTAGCATTATTCTCCATCTTAAATACGAGCGTGGAAACAGGCCCTAAGACTGCACTTGCCACGATCGCAGGAAGCCATATTATGGGCTTCTTTACGATATTTCCGATCTGTATCATACTGGTCCCAAGTCCCTGTGCTAAAAGTCCGTTTACTTTATTATCCTTATAACTTGCAACGGCAAAGCCTACCATGTTCGCACAGCATCCGACCGTTGCCGCACCTGCAGCGATACCGGAAAGATCCAGGATTATGCCGAGTGCGGCCGAGCTTATCGGGAGCGTTAATATCATTCCCATCAAAACGGATACGATTATACCCATTAAGAAAGGTGCCTGCTGCGTTCCTGCATTTACAAGGCTTCCAAGGAATGCCATGAACTTTGAGATGGGCGGTCCCAAAACAAGACCCGAAGCCGATCCTGTAAGTATGCAGAATAAAGGTGTAAGAAGTATATCTATCTTTGTCTTCTTGCTTATGAGTCTTCCGATGTAAACGGCAACGATCGCCGCGATAAATGCTCCTAAAGGTTCACCGGGACCTGCAAGTGTTACAACGCCATCCGCAAAGAACGTTCCGGCGATCATCTTTGAAGCAAATGCTCCGACCATACCGCATACTCCCGCGGAAACGGCAACAAGAGGATCCGACTTTAAACGAAGCGCCGTACCGAAGCCTATCCCGGCGCCGGTCGCAGCTGCTGCCGCCTTACCGATCAACACGAGGTATGTACCGATGTTACCGGGAACAAATCCGCCTATCTGGCTGATTATCGTTCCGACGATAAGCGTGGCAAAAAGACCGGTTGCCATTCCGGAAAGACCTTCGATAAAGATCTCGTTCAAAAGGTTGGTTAATTTTTTCATTTTCTTCTCCTCACTTATGCTAATAAGCCTTGACCTTCGTCCAAAGGTCGGCAAAAAGCGCTTTTATGACGGTCTCCTGATAACGGAAAGCCTCATTCTTTTCATATCCGAACTCGGGGGCATATGCTTCATTACCTTCATATTCGGTAAGCTCGAGCTCATCCGAAACATATTTGTTGGGTGAAGTGTATCCCACATAGGAAGAATTTGCAAGTGCATTTTCGTTCCTTAGCATGAAATCGATATAGGCATGGGCCAGATCCGGATCCTTGCAGGAATTGGTTATGACCATGCAGTCGCACCACTCATTCGTACCCTGCTTGGGCTCAATATAACCCATATTTTCATTTTCGGAGATAATATAAGCGGCATCTCCCGAATATACAACGGCAAGTGCTTTGTTGCCGGCTATCATGTTATCTATGACATCATCTCCGGCATAGACCACATCCATGCTCTCCCTCTGTTCTATGAGCCATTCATAGGCCTCGTTTATCTCATCTCTTTCATCCGTGTTCATCGAGTATCCGAGGGCTTTTAAAGCCACCATGAAGGAATCCCTCTCCGAATCGTACATATAGATGTTTCCGGCATACTTTGTATCCCTTAAAAGATCCCATCCTTCTTCAAGATCGGCTTCATCCACCACGGTCTTATCATAGAGTATCCCGACCGTACCGACAAAATAAGGAACCGAATAGGTGTTGTCGGGATCAAACGGGAATCCCATTATATCGGGATTAAGGCTTTTTGCATTTTCCAGTTTGGCCCAATCTATAGGCTGTAACTGCTCTTCTTTTATCAGACGCTCTATCATGTAATCCGACGGAATGAGAATATCATATTCATCTCCGCTCATAAGCTTGGTATACATGCTCTCGTTGGAATCGAATGTCTCATATATGACCTTGCAGTCCATCTCTTCCTCGAAGGCCTCTAAAAGATCGGGATCTATGTATTCTCCGGCATTATAAACCTTTAATGTCCTTGATCCGGATTTGATACCGGTAAATATCGTTACGATGAGCACTACCCCGAATATACCGGCAAGTACATATTTCATATGCTTCTTTATAAATGCCGGCATCACATTTACTATGATCAGCGTGATCGCGATGACTAAGATCACTATCGTGGATAATGCGTTTATCGTGGGATTCGTTCTCTTTGTCATATTGTAGACTATGATGGAGATATTCTGTACTCCGTTTCCCGTTACGAAATATGAGATCACGAAATCATCAAAGGACATCGTAAAGGCAAGGAGCATTCCTGCAAATATACCGTCCTTTAACATGGGAACAAGGACCTTGGTAAGAGCCTCAAACGGAGTCGCTCCCAAATCAAGGGCTGCCTCCGCAATATTGGGATCTAATCTTTTTACCTTGGGATAAACACTCGTTATAACATAGGGCGTACAGAATGCCACATGCGATAAAAGCATCGTAAAATAGCCCTTTTCGATCATAACGGAAGAAAATAAGATCATAAGGCCTATGGCTGTAACGATATCGGGATTCATGATCGGGATATTGTTTACCTGAAGTAAGGCCTCCTTTACGACCCTTCTGCACTTTGATAATCCGATGGCCGTCATCGTACCTAAGATGGTGGAGATTATCGTTGAAAAAAGAGCGATCGAAAAGGAAACATAAACTGCCTTTACCACGGATCCGTCTTCGATAAGGCGCTGATACCACCTTAAGGAAAAGCCCGTGAAATTGGTAAGCGACTTGGAATCGTTAAAGGAATAGAACATCGTTACCACTATGGGCAGATATAAAAACACAAAACATATGACTATGTATATAACGGAGAAGGTCTTTGCCTTTTTATTCTTCATCGGCCCTCCCCCTCTTTGATATCAAATTTCCTCATCGCACTTACACCGATGATGATGACTATGGTAAGAAGTATGGAGATCGCACTTCCGAAATTCCAGTTACCAACGGATATGAACTGGGTCTCGATGAGATTACCTATGAGCATGTACTGTCCGCCTCCGAGGAGTTTCGGGATAACGAAAGTGGATATCGATAAAAGGAAGGTCATCATTATGCCGTTTATAACGCCGGGTATCGACATCTTAAATACTACGCGGGTAAACGTCTGAAGATGATCGGCGCCAAGGTCATAAGCCGCTTCTATAAGCGAAGGATCTATCTTTCTTATGGAAGTATGGATGGGGATCACCATGAAAGGCAGCATATCACTGACAAGGCCTATCATTACCGCAAAATCGGTGTACATGAAGGTCTCCGGAGTAGCTCCTATTAAAACGAGAAACTTATTTATCAGCCCGTTATCTGCTAGTATGCTTATCCATGCATAGGTACGCAGAAGCGTGTTTATCCACATGGGGATCGTAACGATAAGGATCAGAAAATCCTGATCGAGATCGGAAAACCTGCTTATCGCATATGCAAGGGTATAGCCTAAGATAAGGCAGATAAATACCGCAATGATACCAAGCTTTAATGACTTCATCAGAACTTCAAAATAGATGGGTTCCCCTATCTTTTTAAAGTTTGCGAGTGTAAATTTTATGTTAACCAATTGGTTGCCGCCGGTAGTCAGCGAATAAAGCACGATAAGAAGGAGCGGCAGTATCACGATAAGTGCCATCCAGAGCACATAGGGACGGATGAGCTTAGAAAAATGTTTCATTTTATCCTCCCTACTCCCAGTCCATCCTGTACATTACATGGATATCATCGGGTCCGAACTTAAGACCGACCTTAAGACCGGGCTCATAATAATCCGTCGTATGAACGAGGTATTCCCTGTTTTCTGTTTCAACCACTATCTCATGATGAACGCCCATGAAGATGATGGATTTTACCGTTCCTTTGAGCTTTGCCTCTTCGGGCTTAACGATATCGATATCCTCGGGACGGATAACGACTTCGACATTTTCATTATCCTTAAAGCCCTTATCCACACATTCAAAATCAAAGCCGTCAAATGAAACAAGAAGGTCTTTCTTCATGACTGCTTCTATTATATTGGACTCTCCGATAAACTCGGCAACAAATCTGTTCTCGGGCTCATTATATATATCCTCAGGCGTGCCGACCTGCTGGATCACGCCTTCGTTCATGACTACGACCGTATCGGACATCGTAAGAGCTTCTTCCTGATCGTG
>DMCJ01000015.1 GCA_003446735.1 Lachnospiraceae bacterium
CCGCAACGATAACCGCAAAGAAGGTAGAGATGAACGTTCCGATCTTGATTGACTGCTCATTCTTTATCGCATAGAACTTACCTACCATCTGAGGAAGTCCCCATGTTCCTAAAGATGTAAGAAGTACAACGACAAGAAGGTACATCGGATCGGGTCCGAAGAATGATGTGTAAGCTCCGTTCATAACATCGCTCTCAACCTTGCTCATCTCAATGAGTGAACCCATGAATCCGCCGTTTTTGGAAAGAACGGCCATGATCACCGCAACGATACCTATGAGCATTACTATACCCTGGATAAAATCGTTTACGGCTGTTGCCATATATCCGCCGACTATGACATAGATCGCGGTAAAGAGCGCCATAACGATAACGCAGACAGAATAATCGATGTTAAATGCCATCCTGAAAAGTCTGGAAAGGCCGTTAAAGAGTGATGCGGTATAAGGGATAAGGAATAAGAAGGTGATAAAAGATGCTGCGATCTTAAGTCCCTTTGATTCATATCTCTTACCGAAATATTCGGGCATGGTCTTTGCCGAAAGATGCTGGGTCTGTATCCTTGTCCTTCTTCCTAAGATGACCCAGGCAAGGAGCGAACCTATAAATGCATTTCCGAGTCCTATCCACGTGGATGCCACGCCGAAGCTCCATCCGAACTGGCCGGCATAACCGACGAATATTACCGCCGAGAAATAAGATGTTCCGTAAGCAAAAGCCGTAAGCCAGGGGCCGACGCTCCTGCCGCCTAAAACGAAACCGTTAACGTCTGTTGAATTCTTCCGACAGATTATCCCGACTGCGATAAAGATCGCAAAGAATACGACCAGAAGTGTTACTTTGATAGCCATTTACACTATCCTCCTCAATTAAAATAATAATTTATGTAAACCACTACAAGCTGACAACCTGAACTCCCGCTATTATACTGTCCATAGTATCTTTGGGGATAACGCCGCTTTCAAACGTAGTCGCATTGGCAGCCGAAATACCTGCGGCAAGCTGCATCATCCTCTCATCGGAAAGATCCTGAAGATGTGCCAAAACGCAGGCTGCCACAACACAGTCTCCGCTTCCGACGGTATTTACCGTCTTTATCACAGGGGGAACGGCCTTTATAACCCTGGTCTTGGTAATGCTTAGTATACCCTTCTTGCCCATTGAGACCACGACTCTCGATACACCGCCTTTTATGAAATTATATGCAGCCTGTATCATCTCTCCCTCGGTGGAAAGTCTTCTTCCCGCCGCGTACTCTAATTCTTTTCTGTTGGGCTTTACAAGATAAGGAGCTTCCTTAAGCCCTTCTTTTAAAGGCTCTCCGCTCGTATCAAGGAAGGTCTTTTTATCGTTTTCCTTGCATATCCTTATGAGCTTGGCATAAAAATCAACGCTCAAGCCCTCCGTAAGACTTCCGGAAAGGACCACATATTCACTCTTTTTTACGAGTTTTTCAAAGGTATCAAGGAACTTGTCCCTTTCAAAAGGAGCGATCACGGGACCGGGCTCCAGGATCTCGGTCACATATCCGTCATCGGAGATTATATTCGTATTTGTCCTTGTTGCCTGTCTTACTCTTGTAAACGCGGTAGTGACATTAAGTTCCTTTAATGCATTTTCCACAAATTCTCCGGCATAGCCTCCTAAGAAACCTGTGGCCGTCACGTCAATGTTAAACTGCCTTAACACCTTGGTGACATTTATGCCCTTTCCTCCGGGAAGTGCCGAAAGATCCCTCATCCTGTTAACCTGACCGGGCATGAGCCTGTCTGCATGATAAGTATTGTCCACTGCCGGGTTGATCGTAACGGTAAGTACCATTTTACACCTCTTGTTCTTCAAACATCATATGTTTTATGGTTAATTCCGTGGTAGTCCTTCCTCTGAAGGTATTCTTTCCGACGCTGTATGCGATCGAAAGCTTTCCACCATGGCTTTCTATTTCTGAATACATCTCATCGGCCGCTCCGAAAGCTATAGCGTCAAACCTCGCGCCGCCTTCTCCGGTGACCACTCCCTTAAGCACGTTTCGCTTTGCTCCGAATATCTTAAGATTCGTAAACGTCACGTTCTTTTCGGCAAATAAAGGAGTCGGATTGCCCGTACCAAAGGGCTCTAATACCTTAAGCTCTTCTATAAGAGCATCACTTACGCATCTTACGGGCATCGGGATATCTATCATGACCTTTTCTATAAGGTCTTCGTCTTTTAAGCTGCAGCTTTCATTTATCCTTTTCCGGAATTCTTCTTCATCGCCGCTTTTTATCGAAAGCCCGGCCGCGCCGGTATGTCCTCCGAACTTTACAAAGATATCCTTTATCTTCGTCATCTCTTCAAACATATTATAGGCTTCGATGCTCCGCCCGCTGCCCTTTGTCCCGTTTTCCGCCTTTGTAAGGACAAAGGAAGGCTTTTTGTATCTTTCGCGAAGTCTTCCGGCTATTATCCCGGCGAGGGATTCGTGCATGTCCGGAAGAAATACACAGATAACTTTTTCTTCTTTATAAGCGGGATCGTTTTCCACTATTTCAATGGCCTTCTTAAATCCCTCCTCGGTAAGATCCTGTCTTACCCTGTTCATTTCCCTAAGCTCTACGGCCATCTTGACAGCCTCGGCCCTTTCCCTGCAGGTAAGCAGCTCTATCCCTCTGAGTGCCGTATCAAGCCTGCCCGATGCATTTAAGCAGGGGCCTATTATAAACCCTATGTGATAGGGTGTTAATGTCTTATCAGAAAGTTCGCACTGTTCTATAAGCGCCTTAAGGCCTATATTACCGGTATTTTCTATAAGCGGAAGCCCGTATTTTACGATGAGGTGATTCTCACCAACAAGCGGCATCACATCTTCGATTGTCGCAAAAGCCGCAAAGGAAAGAAGCTCATCATCAAGTTCTTTCGTCATATCGGGCATTTCATCATATGATAAGAGTGCCTTTATAAATTTATAGGCGACCACTCCACCGCAGACTTCCTTGAAGGGGTAGGTACACTCTTTCTGCTTCTGATCTATGACCGCATCGGCATCGGGGATCCTGTATTTACGGACTCCCCCTTCTTCATCAAAGGGTACTTCGTGATGATCCGTAACTATAACGGTCATCCCGCTCTTTTTTGCCTTCTCAACGGGGCCGAAAGCCGCTATTCCGTTATCGCATGTTATGACAAGATCCGTTTTATCTTCGATAGCTTCATCGATAAGGCGTTCATTAAGGCCGTATCCGTCATCTATCCTGTGAGGGATACGAACATCGCAATCTCCTCCGGCATATCTTATTCCCTTATCAAGGATATAAGAAGAACAGATCCCGTCCACATCATAGTCTCCTATAATACGGATCTTTTTCCCGCTTTTGATCGCATCCTTCATAAGGGATGTACCCTTTTCCATGTCCTTAAACAAAAACGGATCGAAAAGGTCCTCTCTCTTTCCGTTTAAGAACATGCCTATCTCCTCATTAGTTTCCATATCCCTGTTCCTTAAAAGGCGGGCTGTGATCGGAGATATATTAAATTTTGCCGACAAAGCATTAAAGTCCGCGCGCTTTGTTTCAACAAACCATTTTTCCATGAGATCAGCTTAAGAGATATACAAAATAGCCTGCATACATGATCAGCATTATGCCCGCGGATATCTTTCCGAGCCTCTTCTTATAGAGTACGCATACCCATAAAAAGAGGGCTGCAGCAAACGCTACCGCGGTGTCTACAAGAAAGCTTCGCGCAAAGATGACGGGAGTTATAAGAGCCGTAGTCCCGCAGACAAAGAGAATATTAAAGATATTGCTTCCTACTATATTTCCGATGGCAATGTCGGTCTGTCCTTTCCTTGCAGCGGTAATACCGGTTACAAGCTCGGGAAGTGAAGTTCCGAAAGCCACTATCGTAAGACCTATGAAACGATCGCTCATTCCGAAGAACTGAGCTATCCTGGTGGCGGCATCAACAGCCACATCCGCTCCGTATACAACAAGGGCGGCTCCTGCAACAGCCATGATAAGAAGGAGCCATACGGGCCTTTTCTTTCCTTCTTTTTCCTCTTCACTCTTACCGTTTTTGGCTGAAATGAAAAGATAGATAAGATAGACGATAAAAAGTACCCAGAGTGCAACACCTTCGATCCTTCCTATAACACCTCCGGTAAATCCGAAGAAGAAGAAGGCTGCCGTAGTAAGAAGCAAAAAGGGCATCTCGTACTTTATCGTAGACTCTCCCACGGGAAGAGCCGCGATAAGTGCCGTGACACCCAATATTACAAGAATATTCATAATGTTGCTTCCGACAACATTACCAACCGTAATACCTGCGCTTCCCTTAATCGCGGATGTGATGCTGACCGCAGCCTCCGGAGCGCTTGTCCCCATGGCCACGATGGTCAGACCTATCACTATCTGCGGGATACCGAATTTATCGGCTATGCCCGCAGCTCCCTCCACAAACACGTCGGCGCCCTTTACAAGCAGCACAAAACCGACAACAAGAAGCAAAAACTGTATTACGATCTCCATATTTATTTTTTGTCCTTTTTAACTATTTTTGTACGCATTACATACCATAAAGGTCCGGTGATGCATACTGATGAATAAGCACCGCAGATTATACCTACCATTAAAGGAGCCGCAAACTCCCTGATGCTCGTAACACCTAAGATATACAGAACGAACACCGTTATAAATGTGGTGAGCGATGTATTTATGCTTCGTGTAAGAGTCTGGGTGATACTTGCGTTTACCACTTCCGAAAGATCTGCTTTCTTCATGGTCTTTAAATTCTCTCTTATACGGTCGAAGATGACGATCGTCGCGTTAATGGAATAACCGACTATCGTAAGCATACATGCGATAAAGGTATTACCTACGCTCGTACGAGAGAACGCATAGAATGCAAGTACGACTAAAACGTCATGTACAAGGGCAAGTACCGCACTTGTAGCAAAGCGGAGATCCTTGAACCTGATCCAGATATAAAGGAGCATGAGTATGGTCGCTATTATAACGGCTATGATCGCATCACGTCTCATCTCGTTGGAGATGGTAGCCGATATGGTCTCGGACTGGATATTCTCCGCAGGAATGCTGAAGTTTGAAAGAAGGGTTTCTTCCATCTCTTCTCTTTCCGCTACCGTAAGTGTCCTTGTCTTTATGATAACTTCGTTTGTTCCCGTAACCTTCTGGGTCTGGACAGCACCGTCGCCGGTGATCTTTTCGATAAGGGGAACTACCTTGGCATCGAGCTGCTCTATGGTCATATCCTCATTGAATGTGACCGTTGTGGAAGTACCGCCCATAAACTCCATCGAGAAGTTGAGGGTATTTCCTATGGAAGACTTATTTACAAAGAGCATAGCAACGCCGGCAAGGATGATCGCTATGGAAATACCGAATGTGATGGCCTTCTTGCTGACAAAGTTGATTGTATTTCTTTCCTTTGTCTTTCCGTAAAGCTTTTCGGATGTGCATCCTAAGCTTACGAATATATTTATGAGAAGTCTTGATACGACAAGTGCGGTAAACATCGATAAAACGATACCTATCATAAGGGTCTGAGCGAATCCCTTGATGGATCCGGATCCCATTAAGATAAGTACGATCGCTGCAAGGAGCGTTGTAACGTTACCGTCTACGATCGCGCTGGTAGCCTTCTCAAATCCGGCTTTGACCGCGCTCTCAACACCTCTTCCCGCGCCTATCTCTTCTCTGATACGTGCGAAGATGATTACATTGGCATCAACCGCCATACCTACGGAAAGGATGATACCTGCAATACCCGGAAGGGTAAGTGTAATATTAAATCCGTTAAGGACTAAGAGTATCATGATCACATAAAGTATAAGTGCAAGTGATGCAACGAAACCGGGAAGGAGGTAAACAACGATCATGAAGATACATACGAGTATGATACCTATGATACCTGCTTTGATACCGCCTGCAAGAGCATCGCTTCCGAGCTGTGCGCCCACGACATTGGATCTCATTTCCTCAAGCTCAAGCTTAAGACCACCGATACGGATCGTGGATGCCAAAGTCTTTGCTTCCTCGATACCGTCCATACCCGTTATCTGAGCCTGACCGCCTGTTATTATGGCCTGAACCCTGGGAACGCTTATGAGCTCTCCGTCATAGTAGATCGCAATGGATTCTCCCTTATTGTATGCTCTCTCCGTTGCCTTTGCGAAAGCTTCGGAACCTTCGGGAGTAAACATCAGCTCTACGACATATTCGCTTTCCTTAACACCCTGGCTCGATGTCGTCTGGCCTGCCTGTGCAGCCTGTACCATCGTTCCGTCTAAGGGAATGCTTCCCTCAGCCATTAACGTATCTATATCTTTGGTAAGTGCATATACGCCCTTGCCGTTTTCATCTACTCCTACGAACTGGTAGTTAAGATCGCCTGCTTCGTTCGTCATATATATAAAATAGAGACTACCGGGACGGCCGAGCTCTTCAAGGATGCGGTTGGCATCCGTAACACCGGGGATCTCGATATTGATACGGTCAAGACCCTCCTGATAAACCTGAGCTTCGGTGGAATATCCCTCGACACGCTTCTGGAGCTTATAGATCGTATCCTCCATGTCAGCGGTATCCGGAGTCTCCTCTCCCACAACCTGATAGGTAATGGATACACCGCCGGCAAGATCAAGGCCCTGCTTGATGTTTGCCGCACTTCCGGCATGGGAAGATCCTATACCGACAAGGACTGCATATCCCATCGCCACTATGGCTATAACAAATAATACAGCCGCCAGGATGGCAGTTTTCTTTTTCATAATGTGTTACTCTCCTCTCTTTCGTTTCGTGCGGCCTGTAACATGAGCGCGCACTCAACCCTCTTCCTCTGAAGTTTGCAACCGGTTTCGTATGAGCCGTTTATATCCTTACTGAAATGGAAGGAATTTGCGGCACAGCCACCGCTGCAATAGAACTTTGCAAAGCAGTCGCCGCATTCCTTTTTCTCATAGACGTTGCACTTTTTAAATTTCTCGCAAAGCTCTTTATTTGTGATCCCCTCATCAACATTCCCTAAAAGGAAACTCTCCTCTCCTACGAACTGATGACAGGGATACAGCTCTCCCGAAGGCGTGACGGCAAGATATTCCGTCCCCGATCCGCAGCCCGAAAGCCTTTTGTAAACACAGGGGCCGCCTTCAAGATCTATCATGAAATGGAAGAAATTAAAACCTCTTCCTTCATCTTCCCTTTTGAGCATCTCTCTGGCAAGGATGTCATACTGCTTGCAGAGAGTATCGATATCTTCTTCTCTTAAAGCATAATCCTCTTTGGGATCTGCAACTACCGGCTCAACCGATATCTGCTTAAACCCGAGATCGGCAAGTGATAATACATCCTTTGCAAAATCCGTATTATACCTTGTGTAAGTACCTCTTACATAATAATTCATCTGACCTCTGCTCTCGGCCGTTTTGATGAACTTGGGGATGATCACATCGTAGCTTCCCGCTCCCGACCTTGTCGGGCGCATCTTATCATGGATCTCTTTTCTTCCGTCCACCGATAATACGATATTGCCCATCTCCTTATTGACAAAATCAAGCACCTCGTCATTTAAAAGGACGCCGTTAGTCGTTAAGGTAAAACGGAAATTCTTATTATGTTCTTTTTCGATGCTTCTTCCGTACTTTACAAGCTTCTTTACCACTTCCCAGTTAAGGAGCGGCTCTCCTCCGAAGAAGTCGACTTCGAGATTCCTTCGTGAGCCTGAATTCTCTACGAGAAAATCAAGAGCTTTCTTTCCGGTCTCAAGGCTCATAAGCCCTCTTTCGCCGTGGTATTCGCCCTCACCCGCAAAGCAGTATCTGCAGGATAAGTTACAGTCATGAGCCACGTGAAGACAAAGTGCCTTTACTACGGTCTGTCTTTTGGAAAATTCATCGATATAGGGCTTATATACGTCCTCGGTATAAAGATCACCTTCTTTATAAAGGGTAAATATCTCGGATGCAAGCTCCTTTATCTCATCATCATCAAGTGATGAAAGCTCGTCATGCTCATCCTTTAAGGACATGGCCTTACTTATAAAAGCCGCCTCGTCCCCTCTGCCTTCAGCAGTCTTTTCAAGAATGGGAATAAGCACAAACGCCGCCTCGTCCACTACATGGACGCTACCGCTGTTTACATCGAGAACCATATTAAAGCCGTTGTTTTTAAATGTATGTATCATAAATCCCTGACACAAAGCAAAGCAGCGATCTCTCGCTGCCTGAGTGCTTAAGAAACCTGTTCTTTATTATTTAGTCTGCTCGCAGGTCTGGTTACCTACTGTGCATGAGGTCTTGCAGGCTGACTGACATGAGGTCTGGCACTCACCGCATCCGCCTTTAACAGCTGATTTCTTGAGGTTTCTGGTATTTAAAGTCTTGATATGCTTCATCATAAGCCTCCTTATTAAATACACGCACGCTCCCGCGCGTCAAACATTACACATTATATCACAGGATATGTGCTTCGTAAAGTATTTCCGCTTGACTTTTTTTAATATTTTTGATAAAATAAGCCTTGTAAAAAGGGGCTGTCGCGGCCATGTAGCCGTTGGCAGCTTTTGTATCCGATTTTTTATGTCTGACGGGTCATCCCGTATCTTTATCGAAGGTGAAATATGTTTAAAAAAGGAGAGTTTGTCGTATACGAAGCTAAGGGCTTATGTGAGATCACCGATATCACTGAGCTCGATCTCGGCGGGGCCATCAAAGGACGCAAATATTACGTCTTAAAGCCTGTCTATGACGAAGGCGGAACGATCTATTCCGCAGTCGACAATGCCAAGGTTACCATCCGCAGGATGATAACAAAGCAGGAAGCCGAAGAGATCTTAAGCGAGATCCCCGAGATCAAATCATTAAAGATCCCCGATGAAAAACAAAGGGAAAATAAATATAAAGAAGCCATGCATTCGTGCGACTGCAGGCAGTGGATCTCCATGATAAAGACGCTTTACGTGCGCAGAGAGAACCGTCTTATGAACGGCAAAAAGACCACCAATACGGATGACCGCTATTATAAAAAGGCCGGCGACTCCCTTCACGGTGAGCTTGCCATGGCTATGGGCATGGATAAATCCGAAATGGAGAATATAATCTTAGGACAGATCAATTCCGAGCTGCTACAAGTGTGACCCTGATTATCCTGTTTTTGTTAACGCTTGTGGCGATAAGCCTCGTCCCGTCCTCTAATACGACGGTCTCACCCTTCTTGGGAATGTGAGTCAGATGCTCTATAACGAGTCCGCCGATAGAATCAAAATCTTCCGAAAAGAGTTTGGTCTCAAGAGCATCATTTATATCATCAAGTTTCATAAAGGCAGCGATGGAATAAGCATCGTTGCCTATTTTTCTGATATTCTCTTCTTCCGCTTCGTCATATTCGTCCCTGATCTCTCCTACTATCTCTTCGAGAAGGTCCTCTAAAGTGATCATGCCGACGCATGAACCGTATTCATCAAGTACGATGGAGATATTGTTTGCCATCTCCCTCATCTCGTTAAAAAGATCATCGGTCTTTTTGGTCTCATATGTAAAATAAACGTCTCTCATTATTGAGCGCGCCGAGAATTCCTCACCCGGCTTAACGCTGGCGATAAAGAAATCCTTTAAGTTAACGACACCGATGACATGATCCTTATCTTCCTCGTAAACAGGGATCCTTGAAAGGAGTGTATCCGCAAAGAGCGTCTTTAACTCACCATAGCCCGTTCCGGCTTCCACCATCGTCATCTCGGTCCTCGGGATCATTATATCCTTGGCAAGAGAATCACCGAACTCAAACACATTTAAGATCATCTCTCTTTCTTCGTTCTCGATCGCACCGTCTTCAAGAGAAACATCCACATAGGTCTTAAGTTCGTTCTCGGTCATGGGATTATAGAAATTGGCATCTATCTTAAATATCTTAAGAATTCCCGCCGATATCTTTTCAACAAGAAATACGATGGGCTTTAATATGACGATCAGAAATGACACGACAGGCGCATATGCTAAGGAAAGCTTTTCCGAATATGCCCTTGCCGCATTCTTCGGGATTATCTCTCCGAAGAATATTATGAACACTGTAAGAAGCGCCGTAACTATGCCGACGAAAACATTACCGAATACCCTTATCGTAAATGCGGTCGCAAGGGATGTGGCACTTATATTAACGATATTGTTACCTATCAATATCGTGCTTAACATCTTTCCGGGATGATCGATGATCTTAAGGGCTCTCTCGGCCTTCTTTGAGCCGTCCTCCTTAAGAGTCGTAAGACGCACGCGGCTCACACTCGTGAAAGCCGTTTCCGCCGAAGAAAAAAATGCAGATAAGATCAAAAGAATGATAAATATCACAATCTGTATGATCGATGGGTCGTCCAAAAAAATTCACTCTCCTTTTAAAACTATAACAAAATTAATAAGGTTATGATACATAAAGCCCGTATTTTTGTCAACCGTGGAGGCTTAACATGATCCAGGTCTGCATATAGGCCATGACGCTCGTTACGTCATAAAGGACATTTACGGCATCATCTTCATATATCTTTTCGGATGCATACACTCCCGCGCCTTTTTTCACACCGGAGATGATCACTATCGTTCCGCTTTCCTTTGCTCTTTCAAGGAATTCCTTAAATCCGCTCTTTTCATCCGTGGGAAGCGTACCCGAATGATATGTATCAAAAACAACGGCTTCAGCCTCCTTTATATCCGGATATCTCATTCCCGGATAAGGCTTTATGAGAAGCACTTTTACGTCCTTAAGCGGCCTGTGTCCTTCTTTAAAACGAAGCCTGAGAGAGGATGAAGGGACGCCCATTTCTCCCCGAGGCATATTTAACAGATCACTGCCCGCTTCATCCAGAGGCACATAAGCGCTTATGGTATCGGAAAAAGCCGGCTGGGGAAGGATGGATCCCGCATCGTAGAATGTCGCCGTATTACCATGCCCGTTCTCATACACCCCGAATATTCCCCTGTTTCCCGAAAGAGCGTTATTTACTATCATCTCGCAGGCCGCGGTAAAATGAAGGAGCCCATTGCTGTTTTCATCCTCGGGAGGATCATTCGCGCAGACCGCCACCATCGTCTTTTCATAATCGGAAAACAGTAAACGAAGGGCTGCACATACATAGGCGTAGGTATCAGACCCTGTCGTAACTATCACTCCCGCATAGTCATTATCCTTTTCAAAAAGCTTTTCGTTTATCGCAAAAAAGAGCTTTTCGATCTCATCTCCCGAAAGGTTCTCGCTTAATATCTCATACGGGGATATAAGCTCAAACTCTATGTTGACTGCATAGTTTTCTTCAAGCGCTTCCTTCCCGTTATCCTTAAATATATCGGTGATAAGATAGGGATCGGATATATTCCTTATCCCGGATATCTGATCCGATCTGCAGGCTATCGTACCGCCTGTTGCGACTATAAGTATCTTTATCGCTCTCTTATTTTCAGACATATATCCTCCGTGTGCAGGTTGACATAATATATTCATCACTTATCCGTACCGAATTTATCATTACGTCCCCGGGTATATCATTACTTATCTCTGCGATCCCCTCTCCCGTCATCTTTACATAGCTTTCCTTAGCCGTCCATTTTTCGCAGAGGTATACCGCCTTATCGTCCCGGGACAGTCCTTCATAATACTTTATTTCTCCCTCTGATAAGATACGCTTTATCATGCCCTCTTTATCAGTCATCTTCATAAAGCGGCTTATCCTTTCAAGATCCACTCCGCATTCATTCTCATCAAAAACACATACTGCCATATCTCCCGAATGGGATAGGTTAACATAACATCCATCAATAAGAAGCTTTCCTTTTTCGTTATACCTTATTTTATCCTCTACTTCCGTAATACCCGCATTTAAAAGGGCCTGCTTTAATGCATAGGAAGCGGCTATGCTCCTTAGCCTGTCTTTTTCGTTTTTCTTACCAAAAACGATATCTTTTCTGAAAGAAAGGATATCGTTTTGCAAATGCTCATTTAATTGTTCTTTTGTAAGAAAAGTGCAGTTTATGCCATCTCCCGCTTCTGATCCGGGAGCATCGATCATCTTATCGCCGCCAATTATGTATACCAGATAGATCTTCATTTAACGGGTCCTTTTAGTCCCAGTTCATATACCGCATCGGACTTATCAGCCATACGGTCATATATCATATCAAGCCAGCCTCTGTTAAGCTCTGTCGTAGAAAGGATCGTAAATCTGTCCTTTCTTGTCTCGGGAGCTCTCATCCACGCATCGGCAAATATCTCCTTTGTGATCCCGTATGCAAAAGGGTCAAGATCTATACCATACTCCCTGCAGACCTTCACAAGCTGGGTCTCATCTCTTCCCTGGAAGATGCATGCGCCGACACTTCCGAGTGCTACCGCGGTCCCGTGTGAGATCTTTATTTCGGGATAATATTCTTCAAGGGCATGTGCAAATAAATGCTCCGAACCCGACGCCGGACGCGAGGAACCTGCGATCTCCATCGCAAGGCCGCCCATTACAAGTGCGCGGGATAATATCCGTATAAATGTCTTGTTTTTGATATCTTTCTGATCGGAATGATATACGCTGTCATATGCCATACGCGAGATCGCATATGCAAAATCATTTACATTCTTTCCTTCATGCTCTGCTGCAAGCTTCCAGTCAAAGAGAGCCGTATGCTTGCTTATCGTATCTCCTATTCCCGATAAGGTCTGGGAAACGGGAGCTTTAAATATCATGTCGGTATCGATGAGGATCGCTGCAGGGATCTTACTTCCTAACGTCTTTCTGTTTACCCCTTCCATTTCAAGAACGGAAAAAGGTGAAGCAAGCGAATCATTTGATAATGTGGTCGGAAGGCAGATGTAAATTGCCTTGCTTATATATGCGGCATATTTGGACGTATCAAGGACTCTTCCGCCGCCAAAACCTATAACGACTTCGATATTGTTTACGCTTATCTTCTTTGCGAGGGATGTTGCGACATCGTAGCTTGCGGCTGTTGATAAAAATACTTCCGCATCCCCGAAGTCCTTCTGCATCTCTTTTATATAATCCTGATAAGTATCAAATAAAAACTGTTCCGTGACTATCAGGGTCTTCTTGCCTTTAATCTCGGGTATATATGAACTTACCGTTTCATCTACGTGTGCAAAAACTCCTTCCTCTACAACAAGGCAGAGCGGAAGGTTAAATCTGTTAAACTGGTTCATCTTTCTCTCCGATCAAAATGCTTATATCAATGTTTAAGCGGTTCTTTGTAAAAGTCCTTAAATTCGGTATATCCTTCTTTTGTAAGGTTTTCCTTCTGGAATTTCTTGTTCTTGTTCATCCTTACGACAAGCACTCTGTTTCCTTCTTTTCTTAAAACGGAAGCTTCATCCATGATCTTCTTAAGGCCTTCTCCGGTTATTCCCTTTTCGACTAAGAATGCGATCTTATCGCCGTCACCGGGAATCTGATAATCCTCTTCGAGAAGGATCGTTATTATCCTCTCGAATCCTATCGAAAATCCGCAGGCCGGGGTATCCTTTCCGGTAAAATTGCCTACCATCTTATCATATCTTCCTCCGCCGGCAACGGATCCGGGGAAGCCCTCGACACCGATCTCGAATATAGTACCGGTATAATAGCCCATCCCGCGAACGAGGGTGGGATCGAATACAACGTTAAAATCTGTTTCGCCCGTATCGGAAACGCTTAAGATTATCTCCTCGAGATTATCAACCGCATCGCCTTCAAAAGCTTCGCTCTTATCGCCCCTCATAAAGGAGAATACATCTTTTAACGAACCGTTTAATCCCGAGAACAGACCGGTGTACCTGTCAATGGTCTCTTCGTTAAATCCCATGGATAAAAGCTCTTCCTTTACGCCCTCCATGCCGATCTTATCCATCTTATCAAGAGCGATGAAGACATCCATGATCTTATCTTCATCAAAACCGGCGTAAAGCGCCATGGACTTAAGTATCCTTCTGTCATTTATGCGGACCGTAAAGCCTGAAAAGCCCACCTTTGAAAGCGCAGTTGTCGTAGCTATGATAAGCTCGATCTCCGCAAGATTCCCGGGCTCGCCGAGGATATCTATATCGCACTGAACAAACTGACGGAATCTTCCTTTCTGCGGTCTGTCCGCTCTCCATACAGGCCCCATCTGGAGAGCCTTGAAAGGAGTGGGAAGCTCGGCTTCGTGAGCGGAATAATATCTTGCCAGAGGAAGGGTAAGATCATATCTTAATCCTCCGTCTGCAAGGTCATTTTCCTCTTTTGCCTCGGATAATCTTAATTTATCTCCTCTTTTTAAGATCTTAAAGATAAGCTTTTCATTCTCTCCGCCCTGCTTTCCCGTCAAGTTCTCTATGGACTCAACGCAGGGAGTCTCCATCGGAGTAAATCCGAACCTGCGGTAAGTATCTTTGATCACTCCGGTAACATAGTCTCTTAATACCATCTCCTTAGGTAGTATATCTTTCATGCCGGTCACCGGCTTTTTAATAAATGCCATTTTCTTCTCCTCATAAACTTAGAATATTTACATTTCTTTTAATTCGTCCGTTATAGCCTGCTCAATAAAACTGTTTAAGGATATTCCTTTCAGCTTTGCCTGAATTGCAGCGTTTTTATGCGTCTCAGGTTTAAGACGGACATTTAACTTTCCGGAAAAAGGTTTTTCCGGGGAAACTCCATCATCTTCACACCACTTAAGATAATCATCTACCGAATCCTCAAAAGCTTTTTGTATCTCCCCGACGCTTTCACCCTGGAATGTGATCACATCTTTTGTATTTACCACAATACCGGATAAAATACCAGCTTCATCATCTAATTCAACTTTTCCTATATACCCTTTATAATTCATCATATTTTTATCCCCGCATTGTTCAAAAACTGCTGTACCGCCTTGACCGCGCCCCTGTCAGTTTCCTTCTCCGGATGCGGCCGGTTAAATACAGCTCTTACTCCGTTAAGCTCAACACGCACTCTGGACCCGCTTCCTTCAGATATATCTGCACCAAGTGCGGTGAAAAGCGATTCAATATCTGTCCACGGAATGTCGGAACGCAAAGGCTTTTCATATATTTCCCTGTATGTACGGATATTCCTTTTGTTCATATCGTTATAGTACCAGAAATCGGTACCACAGTCAAGAGTATGGGGTATGTACTAAACCAGTTTCGCCCCATGTAGTCTTCGCTCCGCTTCGGTCCGCGCAGATCCGAGGTCCACCGGACCTCGTGCGCC
>DMCJ01000214.1 GCA_003446735.1 Lachnospiraceae bacterium
TTCTCATGCGGATTACGGATTTGACGCCAAATTCGGAATAAGAGACTACCGCGGAGGCGGAAGGAGTTCGGGAAGAGAAACGGTTAGCCGTGTGATAGCCGGTGCCGTGGCAAAGAAGATATTAAACGAGCTTAACATAGATGTCTGTGCTTATACATATTCGATCGGAAATGTGGAAATTGACAGGGACAATATGGATCTTTCCCTTGTAGGAAAAAATGCCACATCCATGCCTGATGCAAAAGCGGATGAACTTGCCGTAAAAGAGATAGAAAAAGCGCGCGAAGAATCCGATTCACTCGGAGGCGTCTGTGAATGCATTATAAAAGGGCTTCCCGCCGGAATAGGCGAGCCTGTTTTTGACAAACTCGATGCCAGGCTTTCATATGCTCTTATGGGGATAGGCGCCGTAAAAGCCGTTGAAATAGGAGACGGTATCAAAGTATCCTACACAAAAGGAAGTAAGAACAACGATCCTTTCGTGATAAAGGACGGCGTGATATCAAAGGAAAAGAATTCATCCGGCGGTATCACAGGCGGTATAAGCGATGGAAGTGATGTTATATTAAAGGCTTATTTTAAGCCCACTCCCTCTATAGCAAGAGAGCAAAAAACGGTTGATAAGTACGGGAATGAGACCGTTATCAATATAAAAGGAAGACATGATCCGGTTGTGGTTTCGAGGGCTTGCGTCGTAGTTGAGGCTATGGCGGCTGTTACCGTTCTCGACCTTATGTTTTCCAATATGCATTCGAAACTTCAGAATATAAAGGATTTCTATTCATAATATAATGCTGACAGGGGATCTTAGGAAGAAAATCATATATATCCCTTGTGTTTTTGTCCTTATCATCGGGGCATTTCTTTTAGTGTGCGTAAATGCCCGTGCCGAAAGAACGGATGAAGAGTATGAGGTCATATCCGAAAATGATATTAAAAGCGCCGAGGTTTGCATCCTTATAAATAAAACTCATCCGCTTCCCGAAGGCTATGAATTTACGACAGATATGGTAAAGGCAAAAAGAGGATATCTAAGGGCTGATGAGCGCGCGGCCGACTGTTATTCGAAGATGGCCGAAGATGCTCTTAAAGAGGATATCAATCTTATCGTCATATCGGGATACAGGAATTTAGACAGACAGAAGACCCTTTTTAACAAAAAGATCTATTCCTATCGTAAAAATGAGGGAATGTCATATCTGGAAGCTTATAAGAATTCGGCGATGACGGTCACCATCCCCGGGACGAGCGAACACGAGGCGGGACTTGCGCTTGATATCGCATGCAGGGAATATACGATGTTAAATGAGGGCTTTGCGGATACAGATGCCGGCAAATGGCTTAAAGACAATGCGTATAAATACGGCTTTATCTTAAGATATCCCAAGGATAAGGAGTATCTTACGGGTATAGAGTTTGAACCCTGGCACTACAGATTTGTCGGTAAAAAAGCCGCAAAGATAATATATGATAAAGGATGGACCTTAGAGGAATATGTACGAGCTTATAAAAACTGAAGGCAGAGCAAAGAGAGGGCGGCTTACAACCGTACACGGAACGGTTGAGACGCCGCTTTTTATGAATGTGGGTACTGTCGGCGCGATAAAAGGCGCCGTTTCTTCGATCGACTTAAATGAGATCGATACCCAGGTGCTTTTATGCAATACCTATCATCTGCATTTAAGACCCGGGGATAAAGTGGTAAAAGAATTAGGCGGACTTCATAAATTCGTCGGATGGGATAAGCCCATACTTACGGATTCGGGCGGATTTCAGGTTTTTTCCCTTGCCAATCTTCGCGCAATAAAAGAAGAAGGCGTGACTTTCAATTCACATATTGACGGACATAAGATATTCATGGGACCCGAGGAAAGCATGCAGATACAGTCTAATCTCGGTTCCACCATTGCCATGGCTTTCGACGAGTGCCCGCCTTCCAAAGCCGACAGGGATTATATCAAAAATTCCGTGGACCGTACGACCAGATGGCTCAAGCGCTGCAAGGATGAGATGGATCGTTTAAATGCGCTTGAAGATACGGTAAATAAAGATCAGATGCTCTTTGGTATAAACCAGGGCGGTATTTATAATGATATAAGAAAAGATCATGCCAAGGCCATCAGGGAGATGGATCTTGACGGATATGCGATAGGCGGACTTGCCGTAGGGGAGAGTCATGAGGAGATGTATGCCGTTCTGGATGAGACCGTCCCTCTATTACCTAAGGATAAGCCTACATATCTAATGGGCGTAGGAACCCCCGCCAACATACTTGAGGCCGTAGACCGGGGCGTAGACTTTTTTGACTGTGTCTATCCTTCAAGAAACGGAAGGCATGCGCATGTCTATACGAAAACGGGTAAATTAAATCTTAAGAATGCCGCATATAAGCTTGATGTGCGTCCCATAGAAGAGGGATGTAACTGCCCTGCATGCAGGCATTTTTCCAGAGCATATATAAGCCATCTTTTAAAAGCAAACGAGATGCTCGGTATGAGACTGTGTGTTCTTCATAATCTTTATTTCTACAATCATCTCATGGAAGATATCAGGAAAGCACTTGATGAAGGGCGCTTTGCCGAATTTAAAAAAGAGACTCTGGCAAGTCTTGCAATTTTATGAAAAGTTATGTATTATGGTAAAAGCGGATTTTATCGGATGCGCTTTTTTGCGTTGCGAAAACCGCATTTAACGCATATTTTTAGTTAAGAGAGGATATTAAATAATGGATATTTACGGTATTTTACTTTCACAGGCCGCAGGCGCAACAGGATCCCAGAACGGTACGCTTTTTATGATCGTTTATGTTGTGGTTCTTGTACTCATGATGGTATTTATGTTCAACGGACCCCAGAAAAAGGAGAAAAAGCGCCTTGAAGCGATGCTCAATGATCTTGCGATCGGCGATAATGTCCTTACCACCAGCGGATTTTACGGCATGGTCATCGATATCTCCGACGATACCGTTATAGTTGAGTTTGGAAGTAACAAAAACTGTCGTATACCCATGACAAAGAATGCCATAAGTCAGGTTGAAAAGCCCGGAACCCCTGCTCCTTCGGAAGATGATAAGAAGAAGGGCAAAAAGGAAGACAAGAAAGAAGATAAGAAGGTCAAAGAATAATGGATCTTAATATAGTAACGATCCCCGGAGACGGGATCGGTCCCGAGATAGTAAGAGAAGCTAAAAAGTGTATAACCGCCGTATGCAAGAAGACCGGCCATAATGTCAATTTCGAAGATGTTCTCATGGGCGGTGCTTCCATAGATAAATACGGCATACCCTTAACGGATGAGACAATAGAAAAGGCAAAGAATGCCGATGCCGTTTTAATGGGTTCCATCGGCGGGGA
>DMCJ01000041.1 GCA_003446735.1 Lachnospiraceae bacterium
ATGAAAACGACTGTAAGGTTCGATCAGGGAGTAAGGATAGCTCTTGATCATATAATGTCACATCCCGAGTGCCAAAAGGAAGATCCCGAATTTGACTTATGGTGCGACAGAGTCATAGATGCACTTGATAAAGCAAAGGGAATGATCTGATGCTCATTCCCTTTCCTGATTAAAAACTCTGATTTAAATCTTGCTTCAGATCCCTGATGAAGGATCGGACCGGGTTCCGGTGGTTGATATCAGAACGGCCGGTTTGATCAGTCTTCAAGTATCTCCTGAAGAGATCTCTTAACATTCTCCGTAGTATCCCTTACAAGATCGATCGAAGCCGTGGCTTCTTCGGAGGAGGCCACAAGACTTGTAGCTCTTTCATTGACTCTTTCTACGATTCCGGAAAGTTTGCCGGATTCCGCCAAAAGATGTTCTATCGTCTCTCTGATATCGGAATTGTTCTTATTACTGTCATCTGCAGTATTCTTGGAATCATCTGCCAGCTTCTTTATCTCATCCGCAACAACTGCAAAGCCTCTTCCGGCTTCACCTGCACGTGCTGCCTCGATGGAAGCGTTTAATGCAAGAAGGTTGGTCTGCGAGGATATCGCGATGACATCCATGTTGTTGGCTTCGAGCTTTGTCAGGTAGCCCTCTATATTCTTAAGGACTTCGGTAAGATCTTTGGCGAATGTATCAACTTCGTTCATTTCTTCGGAAATGCCGGATGTCTGATAAGCGTTATCGGCACTTGCCTGCTCGATCTGTACGATGGATGCTTTTAATGTATCGAAGTTTTCGCCGATCTCTTCTGCAAGAGACATTTTCTTTTCTCTCATCTCATCCTGGGTTCTTGCAACTTCATCGGACAATTCGATGGCTCTGTCTTTCTCTTCGTATGCACGATCCTTGATATAGTGAACGCAGTTGTGGATATGGTTAAAGCCGTTGTAAATGGCTACAGCCATATCCCGGCAGGAATCGTATCCGCAGCATCCGCAGTCGATATGACGCTTCTCTTCGGTATCCTTTTTAAGATCTGCATATATACGATCGAATTCCGGTGCACTGGGGATCTTTACTGCGCACTTTGCGCTCCTGTCCGTATATTTTCTGAGGAAGTCATTTAGGTTAAGAGAAGCAAATTCCTTGTTTAAGGCGTCAAGTCTCTTCCTGGGAGTAAGATCTCTGCCCCATGCGGATTTCTTCGATGAGTTCTTGCTGTTTGCCTTGATCTTCTGGATGGCCATGAACACATCTTCTCTCATGTCTGCCCTTGCCTCGGTACCCGGACCGTAGAGACAGCCGTTTGTGCAGTTTAAGGCATCAACGAAAAGGTAAGGATTGTTTCCGCACTTTAACATATCCTTGTTCCGCTCAAGGTATTCATACATATGATGCTCGCCTTCCATCTGGCGAACGAGTGCATCTTCTCCGAGAAGCCAGTAAACGTTTTCCTTAAGACCGCCGGGCATGGGATAGATGGAACCGAGGCCGTATTCGATCTCATCTTTATAAGGAGTGGCTCCGCTTACGGGATGCTCTTTTAAATATTTGATAAGGTGCGAGAATGTAAGGTTATATGAAACATAGCCCTTGTTGTTGGGATCGTCGATCTCATTTTTCTTTGCGATACAGGGGCTGATAAATGCAAGCTTATCATCTACGTTCATGTATTTTTTAACGTAAACGGCACCGCACATCATGGGAGACTGAACCGGCATGAGCTTCGGGATAAGCTCGGGGGTGTAGCGCTCGATATAACCTACGACCGCGGGACAGGGCTGTGAAATACCGCCCATGAAATTGTTCTCGGTGATGTATTTTATATAAGCCCAGGTCGTGATGTCAGCTCCGAAAGAAATGCTTATAAATCTGTTTACCCCGAGTTTTTTGAGCATTCCGAGATACTTTTCGTATTCGTTCGGATAGTTTGCCAGGAAAGCGGGAGCGATGAGGACGGATATCTTCTGTCCTTTTTTAAGATCCTCAAAGAAACGATCGGTATCATCCACATATTCCCGTGCTTTATGCTCGCATACGTCCAGACAGGCTCCGCAGGCTATGCATCTTTCGGGATCCACGTCGATGACGTTGCCGCGTTCTTTCTTAACGGCGGATATTGGCGCCCATGCTGCTGCAGGCTTTTATACAACGGTTACAGCCTATACAATTGTCGTTTGTTTTAACCAGACTCATAAAGATCCTCCCGTTAAATAATGATAAGGTGAATGTGTAAGGTCAGTTGTTATCCTGAGTCTTAAGTGCTTTTCTCAAAGGGATCCAGAGAATGAAGAAATATACAAATCCGATCACTGCCGTGATAAACTGAGTGATCGAAAACGTGGTCTGGAAGATCGGCATCTTTTCTCTTAAGGGGCTTGCCGCGGGAATGAATGTGGGAAGGAGCCAGAGTGAAATGGTAAGGCCCATCACACATCCTTTTGCCAGGCATGATAAAACTGCCATTATTATCGAACGAACGCCGACAAGGGGCTTTCCGTCGGAAACAGCCGGCTTAAACAGGAAATGGACCATGACCGCAAGGACGGCATTGCCGAGCATGATAAGCGGGATGATCCCGGGAACTGCACTCATTACAGGTGAAGCTGCTATGAAAAAAGCGGTAACGGGGGTGATGACCGAAAGGATGATGCCCCAGGCAAGTCCGCATGTCATAACGGCTAATATGATGCACAGATTAACGATGGGACCGGTTATATAAACACTTAAGGTCTTAAAAAACTGGCTGGCGACACATATGGCTAAAAGGATCGCCGTGATCGTTATCTGTTTTGTTATTGATGATCTGCTACTGTTCATTTTTATGCTCCTCCGTGATCATAAATGATATGTTCTGATTATATCACGGATTTATGGTGTTTTTCCAATTTTTTTAAAAAATTTTATCGGGCCAAATTTTATCGGGAAGATAGACTATCACGTTATCGGGTCGTTCGTATTCTTTCCCTTCCTCTACTTTAAAAGGATGCTGCATGGCTGTTCCGCCAAACCATTCATAAGGAGAATCGTTTTCTGTTTTGCCGTCGATGATCTCTTTTATGGCATCTCTGAAGCAGTGCATGAGGGAGATGTCATCAAATCCCGAGGCGTGGCCGTGAAGGATCAGATCGGCTTCGTTTTCGAGATACATGATCTTATCAAGCTCTTTCAGGTATGCGGATAAAGTGTAGCATCCGTCAAGCTGGAGCCAGAGGTGATGGTTGATCGCATCCCCGGTAAAAAGGATCCGGTCTTCCTTAAGGAGAAGAAGGATGCTTCCTTTTGTGTGGCCCGGAAGAGAGACGACTTTAAGCGTCTTATTTCCGAGGTCAAAAATATCTCCGTCGCAAAGCGGTTTAAAAGGAGGCATTTTACGTCCGGTTTTCCTGCAGAATTCCTTAAAATCCGGGTTTATTATGAAACTTTCCGAAAGAGGGATATCCGCAGGATCCATGTAGGCTTCTTCGTCAAAATAGATATTTCCGCAGACATGATCGCCGTGTCCGTGGGTATTTATAAGGATGATCGGTTTGTCGGTGATCTTTCTTACGGCCGCACGGATATCGTTGTATCCGTTCATGGTATCTATGACGCAGGCTTTGTCTTTGCCGATCACAAGATAACCGGTAGCCTCACCCGCTTCATCCATCAGGTACAGATATGGTCTTAATTCTTTGATAAACAGTGATTTGTCCATAAACAGATTATATCAAATTATGCAGGGTATACAATTAAGATAGGAAAAAAGTACCGATAATAATACAGAAAACAGAAGATTTATCTGCATAAAAATGTTTACGGGGCGGCAACAATATAATATAATAACTATGTATGGCCTGATGTGAGAATATCGGGGCCGGTTGTTTATTATGAAAGAGATCACCTTAGAAGAACTGAATACTCTGAATAAAGATTCATATCTGCTCCTTGATATAAGGGACGAGGGAGTAAGGGCATACGGCATGATGCCCGGGGCGATCGGAGCTGACCTTGATGATGAGGATCAAAAAGATGAGATAAGAGAAAGCATCTCAAAGATCTCAAAAGATAAAAAGCTCATATTTTACTGTGAGGCAGGCAGGAGAACAAGAGAGCTTGACGGAGATTTTTTCGGTATCGGAAATGAATGCTTCAGCCTGGCCGGAGGATATATAGGCTATGTCAGATCCGCTATGGCCGATCAGGGAGATATAAAAGAAAAGCAGCAAAGGGCCGAGGAGAGCATCAGAAAGAAATTTCACAAGCAGCTCTTTACTCCTTTTGCAAGAGCGTGCAGGGATTATAAGCTCATAAACGAAGGCGACAGGATAGCGGTATGTATCTCGGGCGGAAAAGATTCGATGCTGATGGCAAAGCTCTTCCAGGAAATACAAAGGCACAGAAAATGTAATTTCGATCTGACATTCCTTGTAATGGATCCGGGATATAATAAAGATAACAGGGCACTTATCGAAAGCAATGCCCGCGCACTCGGGATCCCCGTTACGATATTTGAGAGCGATATATTTGATGCGGTCGATACGATAGAAAAAAGCCCGTGCTATATATGCGCAAGGATGCGAAGAGGTTATCTTTACAGCAAGGCGAAAGAGCTCGGGTGCAATAAGATAGCGCTCGGTCATCATTATGACGATGTGATCGAGACGATATTAATGGGAATGCTGCACGGCGCACAGATCCAGACAATGATGCCCAAGCTACACAGTATCAATTTCGAAGGTATGGAGCTGATAAGACCGTTATATCTTGTAAGAGAGAAAGATATATGTTCATGGCGTGACTATAACGACCTTCATTTTCTGCAGTGCGCATGTCATTTTACGGATACCTGCTCCACATGTCATGAAGACGGTACGACATCTTCCAAACGACTGGAGACGAAAAAGCTGATCGCCGCTTTAAAAAAGGACAATCCTTTTGTCGAATCAAATATCTTTAAGAGCATGGAAAACGTTAATATCGACACGGTGATCGAATACAAGAAAAACGGGGTAAGACATCATTTTCTGGATGAATATGATATGAAATGACGGATTCTGCGATGTACAAATCCAAGAAGTCCGGAAAGCATACCTATACATTCTACTCATAAAAGATCATGCAGGAAATAAACGGACAATGGATAATGAGCGGGGTGGATATCGATTCGCCCGATTGCATTCATAGCGTAGATGAACTGGCTGACTATATCGAAAAAGTCGGCTTTCTTCCTTTGTTTGCATGTCAGATACCGGGCTTTTCTGTCGAGGAACATACCTATCCGTCCTTCTGGTGGAGCGGAGATAAAGCGGTCGATCCGTGGGAATGGAGGGCGATCATTGCCGAAAGCGGAAAGATAGCCTACGGAAAGTTTTTTGATAATAAAGCGGGTTTCATATCTAAGAAATATTTTCCCTATTTTGCAAACTTAAGAAGAGACGGATATGATTTTGATGCGCTCTGGGATGACGGAAAGGCGAGCCTCAGGCAGAAAAAGATCATGGATCTTTTCGATATGAACACAAGGCTTTTTTCGTTCGAGATAAAGCAGGCTGCCGGCTTTGGCAAAGGGAAAGAAAAGAATTTTGAAGGGACATTGACGGGTCTTCAGATGAGCACTTATCTTTGCATGCGCGACTTTAAGAAAAAAAGGAACAAGGCAGGAAGAGAATACGGCTGGGACGTTGCGATCTATGCCCTGAGCGAGCAGCTTTTCGGATATAAGCATGTTACAAAAGCATATAAGGAATCACCGGAAGAATCATATAAAACGATCGAGAAACAATTTAAAAAATATTTCGGTGATGCGGATGAACGCGCCATTGAAAAGATGATCAGAGGGAAGATTTCACGTGATAAAGTGATCGGAGGAAAATGATATGCCACATTCATCAGGCGGCGGAAGTCACGGAGGCGGAGGCCATGGAGGAGGCGGAAGCCACGGAGGCGGGAGAGGAGTAAGGACATCGAAGTCATATTTCCCGGGCGCCCATAAATATGTATATTATAAAAACAGTCATCCGGTATACTATTACAGGTCCGCACCGATAGAAAAAAGCAGTGCGCAGATAAGTAAAAAAACCTCGACAGTCATCGTTATATTTATGCTGATCGTATATCTGACCGCTTTATTAGGGATCGTCAGGTCTGCGATAAATATTCCAAAGAAATTAAATGCCGATTACGATACATCGATCATGATAGTTGATCTTATCGGGGTTCTTGATGTTTCGGATCAGAAGAAACTTGAAGATACATTTAAGGTTTTCAGGGAAAAGACCGGTATCACTCCGGCTCTTTTATGCGTGGATAATGATATATGGAAAAACAGATATACCGATCTGGAGAATTTTGCATATGATGCATATGTAAATACATTTGAGGATGAAAAGCACTGGCTGATAGTCTATTCTCAGCCGAAGAATGCCGACGGCTGGGTTGATTGGTACTGGGAAGGCATGCAGGGCGATGATACGGATAATATCATCACAAGCAGTACTGCCTCAAAGTTTAATAAGGTAGTCCAGAAAAATCTAACGGATGAGAGTGTTTCGGTAGGTGATTCGATAGAGCTGGGGTTTGAAGAGATATTGCC
This sequence comes from Lachnospiraceae bacterium, assembly GCA_003446735.1. Lineage (GTDB taxonomy): Bacteria > Bacillota > Clostridia > Lachnospirales > Lachnospiraceae > UBA2882. Next base: position 6,569 of record DMCJ01000041.1, read on the forward strand.
CTCTGTTATGAAGCCGAGCTTTCAGCCGATGGTCGTGGTTGCGTTTCCTTTTATAATCATTCATGCCGCGTTCATGTTCTATGGTATCCTTGTCGCACCGGCAAAGACCAGGAAGATAAATGAAAGCTCCATTGAGATAAAGGATGCGGCGGGGCCGACTTTAGAGGATACCTGCGCATATTGCCAGGGAGTATATGTGCACGGACTGCATTTTTCGTGTCCGCACTGCGGAGCACCCATAGCGGCATCAAACGTTCCCGTTCATGCAGCGGATGTTTATGCCACGCAGCAGGCTGACGATCCGTTCGCGCAGTATGATAAGAACGATCCCTTTGCCGATATAGAAAACCGGGGAGGTTTTGGCTGATAAAGGATCAGGCTTAAATAGGAGTATATTACCATGGACAAGATCGTATATCTTTATTATATTATCCTTCCGGTGCTTTTATTCTTCGGGGCGAAGGTGATGAAAAAGGGAGAATGGAACGATGAGGTGATGAGCTTTGATCATACCAAAGCTTTTCTCGGGTTTGCATCGATAATAATAATCTTTCATCATGCTTCCCAGAGGACATGCGCGCCCTGGCTTAGTCCTGGACGCATGCATCACGGACTTGACCTTTTTGTTTTTGTCGGATATCTGATGGTAGCGGTCTTTTTATTCTGTTCGGGATACGGTATGTTTTCTGCTCATGAAAAAGAAGGCTTTTTTAACAGATATTTCATAAGAAGGATATTGCCCCTTATCATTCCTACGGTGATCATGTGGATGGCTGCCTTCATCCTTGAGAAGATAAGAAATGTAAGAGTCGATAAGCCGATACTTCTCAATACATACAATTACATATGGTATATCCCCTGCATCATATGGATGTATCTGGCTTTTTATATCAGCTTTAAACTGGTTAAAAAAGAAAAGGCGCAGATGCCGGTCTTATGGGCACTCGTTATCCTTTATATCTTACTTGCGGTGATATTTTCGCCCGGAACATGGTGGTATAATACACCCCACCTTTTTGCGGTCGGAGTCGGCCTTGCAAGAAACAAGGAGAGGAGATTTATCAGGTATAAAAAGGGATATGCATTAAGGATAGTCTTATATGCACTCGTCTCGTTTGCGGGATTTTTTATATCAAATTATTACGGGGTGTTCATAGCGATGATCGGAAAGAGATATGATCCGTTTTCGCACTGGATCGCCGAGCTTACGGGGCAGCTCGTTTCGGCATATGCTTTTTCGATACTGGTGATGCTTATCGGAATGAAGATAAAGATAGGAAATGCAGTGCTTAAGTTCCTTGGGAGATTTACGCTTGAGACGTATCTTGTCCATCCTCTTTTTATACAGATATTCGGATTTGCTTTTATGAGGGATGATGCGAAGCCGGTATTTTATATACAAAACCAGTTTTTGTATGTTTTGGCCGTTACGGTAATATCCGTTCCGATCGCCTTTATATTAAACAAGGCACTTCGAAAACTTAAGAAATAGAAATGTCAGTTTACAACTACCAGGTTTGTAGCGTAAATGATCTCGCATGAGCCGTTGCCGTCGTCCTCTCTTATCCGGCTGGTATGCCAGGTGTAGGTGTAGCCGTCGGCTTTTTTTCCGTCTATGTTAACAAGATATCCGTCTATGACCACATGGTCTCCGGCTTTTACCTTCTTTAACTTTTCTTTTACGTTATCATCAGCCGGGATGATGTGATTGTTGGAAGAATGGGGAGTGATGGCGCCAAGGCCTCCGATCGGAGAAAGATCGGTCTTTCCGCTTACATACCATGAATACCATCTGCCGGACTGACTCCAGTTAAAATTGATCCTGTCGTTGTACTCGGCCACTTTTCCCCATGCAAGAGCAAGATCCTTCGGAGAGAGAAGATCGGGAAGAGAGGAACCTTTGTAATCCTTGGTATGGACCACAAGGGCATCGATGTGATAGGAGGCTACATATTCCATGGTCACGTTAAAATCACCTGCGGTAAGCTTCTGCACGGCAGACATCTTTCCCTGTACGGGGTCGGGAAGACCGGCTATCGCATCATGTGTGACGGGCCTGTTCTTATAAAGAAGGAACGCCCCGATCAAAATTCCGGCTATAAGGAGGATCTTTATAAGATCCGATCTGTTCTTACGACTTTCGTACGTCATCAAACATCCTCTTGAGAAGTTCGTATCGTTTTAATTTTTCTTCCGTCTTAAAATGCACCTCTCGATCCTGCTCGGGACAATCCGAATAATCGAGGATTTCACCCTTAAACTGCTCGCTCGTAAGATCGAAGATGCATCCGTTAACATCGTTAAAGCAGTGGTAATTGCCGCCGGGACGAAGGATGCCGCGAACCTTTCCGCCATAGATATCCTGAATGAGGAAAGCCGTGATCGAGCATTGGCCAAGCGTCTTATTTTCAGGGCTCCAGCTGTCCCTCATCCTGGATGCGCAGGTATCGGCGCACCAGATTTCCGAGAGGATATCATAGTAATCTCTCGGCGTAAGACCGTTTTCATCTTTTATGTCGGCTGTTTCCCAGCCGTAGAATTTATATGTTTTCATAGATTTAAGTATAAACGTTAAAGGGCGCAAAGGCAATATCACCAAAACAAGTTGCATATTTAGGGGCTTTCGGATAATATAAGGTATGTAAAATAAAAACGGGGAATTATGGAAGGAAAATGATATGAGATCCAGGATTTACAAAGTAACTGCCATTGCTTTAGCCTTACTTATGATAGCAGCATCTTTAGCCGGATGCGGTGAAAAAAAGGAAAATCTTTCGGACGATCTTTTAGAGGGGACCGAAAAGTTTGAAGATGCCGACAAGGATTCGGATGTGACCTATGATGCTGATATAGATATCGATGCGTTTAAGGATGCCGCTGAAAAGATAGGCGATCTGGATCTTGATACGGATGTTAGCCTTGGCGGTCTTAAAGACAAATACGGTGATGAAGATAACGAAGATAACGGGAATGGAGAAGATGCCGGGAATGATAATGAAGCAGGTGATACCGGGTCATCGGAGCCTGAAGGTGATCTTACTGTGTACAGCTATACCGATGTCTACAGAGACGGAGATAATATCATGGTAATTCCGAACGGCGGCCTTAATGAATATACAAAGCCCTTCGGGAATAAAGATCTTAACGGATTCTTAGACTATGTGGATTCTACCGTCCTTGAAAAGGGACGCACTATCAACAGGGAACTTTTCTATGATAATATGGCGATCATGCTCATTGATAAGGACTTAGCTTCCGATCAGTCCTATATACAAAACAATATGGCTATGGCTCTCGCGGTAGCAAACAATTTTTACAATCTGGATGTTAAGATAAAAGACTGCAAGTTCTATGCTGGCAATGCGGCTGAATACAAATATGATGTTAAAGCAGAGGGAAGGGATGATGTCTGGACTGTCGATTACGGCAAGAGAACTTTCTATATGAATGACGGCGGAACGGAGTATCATTCTAATATGTGGGATGATACATATCTGGCTGTATGGCTTGTGGCAATAGATGAGTATTTCGGATTAAACTGACAACAAAAATGTAATGTATCAAAGGTAAGAAAGGAGAAGGATTATGAAATTTTACAAAGTAAACGATCAGATAGTTATAGGTGAAGGACTTGGTGAGGAGATACTTCCCGGAGTTACCGACGGAGCATTTGAAAAGCATGTTCCCAAGGTTACGGTTGAAGGGGACAGCGTTACCGTTCAGGTAGGTGAAGTGATCCATCCCATGATGGATGCTCATTATATCGAATTTATAATACTTGAGACCGAAAAGGGTTATCAGAAAGTCTGCCTTAAGCCCGGGCAGGAGCCTGTGGCAACATTCAAACTTGCGGATGATAAGGCTGTTGCGGCATATGAATACTGCAACCTTCACGGACTCTGGAAGGCGGATATCTGATCCGGATATAAAGCTAATACTGTATAAAGCCAGTACGGTATAAAGCGGACAGAAAAAGGAGATACCTGTAATGAACGGTCATAATGATATTAAGATAGCGGTAGCGGGAACGGGATATGTGGGCCTTTCCCTTGCCGTTCTCTTATCACAGCATAATAAAGTATGCGCCGTTGATATAATTCCCGAAAAAGTGGAGATGATAAATCAGAAAAAATCTCCGATCGCAGATGAATATATCGAAAAATATCTTACTGAAAAAGAGCTTGACATGACCGCGACTTTAGATGCGGATAAGGCTTATGAGGGAGCGGATTATGTCATAATCGCCGCTCCCACAAATTATGATCCCAATAAGAATTTCTTTGATACGAAGGCTGTTGAATCCGTTATCGAGGCAGTTTTATCCGTTAATAAAGATGCCTATATGGTGATCAAATCCACGATCCCCGTAGGCTATACCGAGTCCGTAAGAAAAAAGTACGGCACGGATAAGATCCTCTTTTCACCGGAGTTTTTAAGAGAGTCAAAGGCGCTTTATGATAATCTGTATCCCAGCCGCATCATAGTGGGTCATTCGGACGGACAGAGGGAAGCTGCGGAGAGGTTTGCGAACCTTCTTAAAGAAGCGGCGTTAAAGGAAGATATAGATACCCTTTTCATGGGCATAACCGAGGCCGAGGCCGTAAAGCTTTTTGCAAATACATATTTAGCGCTCCGCGTAGCATATTTTAATGAGCTTGATACCTATGCCGAGAGTAAGGAGCTTGATACGGCTTCCATAATAAAGGGAGTGTGCTTAGATCCGAGGATAGGCGATCAGTATAATAATCCTTCCTTCGGATATGGCGGATATTGTCTGCCGAAGGATACAAAGCAGCTTCTTGCAAATTATCAGGATGTGCCCGAAAATCTGATAGAAGCCATAGTTGAATCAAACAGGACGAGAAAAGACTTTATCGCCGACCGCGTACTTAAGATGGCCGGATATTACGATTACTACGGCCGCGGTGACTATGACCTTTCTGAGGAAAAGGACTGTGTTATAGGTGTTTACCGCCTTACGATGAAGAGTAACAGTGACAACTTCAGACAGAGCTCTATCCAGGGCATCATGAAGAGGATAAAAGCCAAAGGCGCGACCGTGATCGTATATGAGCCCACGCTCGAAAACGGCACGACCTTCTTTGGAAGCAGAGTCGTAAACGACATAGAGAAATTCAAAAAAGAAAGCAGTGCGATAATAGCAAACAGATATGATCCCGTCCTTGACGATGTTAAGGAAAAGGTTTATACAAGGGATCTTTTTTACAGAGATTAAAAGCAGCAGGACTCCTTATGATGTTGACACTGATAAAGTCGAAAAGTATAATTATATAGTGTGTCTATCATGATAAGGAGATAAGGATAAATGAGAAAAAACAGAGTACTTGTGACAGGTGGTGCCGGTTTCCTTGGTTCCCATCTTTGCGACAGATTACTTGCAACGGGAAATGATGTTATCTGCGTGGATAATCTTTTTACCGGAAGCAAGGACAATATAAGACATAATCTTAATAATCCTTATTTCGAATTCATAAGACATGATATGATCAACCCCATTTATGTCGAATGCGATCAGATCTATAATCTTGCCTGTCCGGCAAGCCCCATCTGGTATCAGAGAGATCCCATCTATACAACAAAGACCTCCGTTTTCGGCGCGTTTAATGCCTTGGGCCTTGCGAAAAGGACAGGAGCGAGGATACTCCAGACGTCCACATCCGAGGTATACGGAGACCCTGAATGTCATCCCCAACAGGAGAGTTACAGGGGCAATGTAAATACGATAGGACCCAGATCCTGCTATGATGAAGGTAAGCGCGTGGCCGAGACATTGTTCTTTGATTATCACAGGCAGCACGGCGTTGATATAAAGGTCATGAGGATATTTAATACCTACGGCCCGAGAATGGATATCGGAGACGGACGCGTGGTAAGTAACTTCATAGTTCAGGCTTTAAAGGGTGAAGACATAACGATATACGGAGACGGAAGCCAGACCAGAAGCTTCTGCTATGTGGACGATCTTATCGAGGGAATGATAAGGCTCATGAACAGCAGGGACGGATTTACCGGCCCCGTAAATGTGGGTAATCCCGGAGAATTCACCATAAAGCAGCTTGCCGAGATAGTGATCGAGCTTACGGGTTCGGATTCAAAGATAATCTACGAGGATCTTCCCGTTGACGACCCGACACAGAGAAAGCCGGATATCAGTCTTGCCAAAAAGGAGCTTGACTGGGAGCCTAAGATCGAGCTAAAGGAAGGACTTGTAAAGACCATAGAATATTTTAAGACCATGGTATGAGGGTGATAGGTGGGCGATGGCCGGTCAGGGTGCGTTTAAGGCATGCAGCCGTATGCCAGCCTTGAAGAGGTACCGCAAAAGTGTTATTATGTAATAAGTTTATATCGAAAGGAAAAACTTATGGCAAAAAAAGAGATCCGTATAGGTGACTACGTTATAAAGGACAATTGCAAGCCCTATCTCATAGCCGAGATCGGGATCAACCATAACGGCGACATCGAAATTGCCAAGCGTCTTATGGATGCGGCCTTCGGATGCCAGTGGAACTGTGTTAAGTTCCAGAAAAGAGAGCCCGATATAGCGGTTCCCGAGCATCAGAAATCCGTTATGCGTGATACCCCCTGGGGCAGGATGACTTATCTTGAATATAAAAAGAGGGTCGAATTCGGAAAAGAGGAATATGATTTCATAGACAGATATTGCAGGGAAAAGCCCATAGACTGGACCGCGTCGCCCTGGGATATGCCGAGCCTTGAGTTTCTCCTTCAATATGATATCCCGTTCATAAAGATAGCATCCGCAACGATCACAAACGATGAGCTTATGATCGAAGCCTCAAAGTCCGGAAAGGTCATAGTGATGTCCACCGGAATGAGTACACTTGATGAGATCGATCATGCGGTAGATATTTTGGAAAAGTATGCTGACGGCAATTATATCCTGATGCATACAAATTCCTCATATCCCACTGATCAGGATGATATCAACCTGAACATGATAAAGACCTTAAAAGACAGATATGACTGCCTTGTGGGATACAGCGGACACGAGCAGGATCTTGAGCCCTCCGTGGTATCGGCGGTAGTCGGAGCTGTAATGATAGAAAGACACGTTACTCTTTCCCATGAAATGTGGGGTACGGATCAGGCCGCAAGCCTGGAGGTTCCCGCAATGGGAATGCTAGCCGGAAGGTTAAGAAATATCCGTGCGATGATGGGTGACGGAGAAAAGGTATTAAGTGAAAAGGAATTATCCGTAAGAAAGAAATTAAGAGGATGATCCGAAAGGAGCAATAATGGGAAAATCACAGGAATTATACGAAAAAGCAAAGGTACTCATCCCTACGGGAACGGAACTGTTATCAAAAAGACCGGAGATGTTCCTGCCTGACCTTTGGCCCTCATATTACAAAAAGGCACAGGGTTGCGAGGTATGGGACTTAGACGGAAATCATTATTACGATTTCGCTCAGATGGGAGTCGGAAGCTGTACTTTGGGATATGCAAACCCGAATGTTAACGCTGCCGTTATAGATGCGATCGAAAACGGATCCATGTGTACTCTTAATTCATATGAGGAAGTTGAGCTTGCCGAGAGACTTATCGCTCTTCATCCCTGGGCAGAGCGTGCGAGATTTGCGCGAAGCGGCGGTGAAGCATGCGCTGTTGCCGTAAGGATATCAAGAAGCGCGACAGGAAAGAGCAAAGTCGCATTCTGCGGATATCACGGATGGAGTGACTGGTATATCGCAGCCAATATCGGCGATACCACAAAGCTTGATGAGCAGCTCCTTCCCGGACTTGCACCTGCAGGTGTACCCAGAGAGCTTTATAATACGGCGCTTCCCTTTATGTATAACGATCTTGATTCACTTCAGAAGTTAGTTGATGAGAATCCCGGACAGATCGGTACTATCATCATGGAGCCCAGACGAGGCGAGCCCGTTGCTCCCGGATTCCTTGAGGGAGTCAGAGAGATCGCGACAAAGATCGGTGCCTTCCTTATTTTTGATGAGGTTACAGCAGGATTCAGATTAACACTCGGCGGTATCCATAAGCTCTACGGAGTTGAGCCTGATATGGCTGTATTTGCCAAGGCACTCGGAAACGGCTTCCCGATCGCCGCGATCATAGGAAGAAAGGCAGTCATGGACGGTGCGGAAAAGAGCTTTATCAGCTCTACGTTCTGGACCGAGAGGATAGGCTTTGCCGCAGGTGTTGCGACCTTAAAGGAAATGGAAAGAGTAAACTCTCCCAAGATCTTAGAGTACTTCGGAGATAAGATCGTTGATACCTTAAATGCATGTGCCAAAAAGCATAACCTTGATTTCGTCATCTCGCATGTTACGCCCATTGCTCATACCGACTGGAATTACGAGAACGGTCTTGCGATCCAGACCCTTTATGCTCAGCTGATGCTCGAAAAGGGATATCTGGTAAGCTCGGCTATATATGCGACCACGGCTTATACCGATGAGATAATCGAGAACTTCGGTAAGGATACCGATGAAGCATTCGGCATCATTGCGGATGCGATAAAAGCAGGAAATGTTGAAAAGCTTCTTAAGGGTCCCGTTAAGCAGTCGGGATTTGCGAGACTTGTTAAATAAGGTTAATAAGATCGGGTTTATACGATGAAAAACATTATTGCCATAATACCTGCCCGTTCGGGCTCAAAAGGCATACGCAATAAAAACATAAGTGATATCTTCGGATTTCCGATGATCGCATATTCCATATATGCAGCGAAGCTCTGCGATAAGATATCAAGGGTGATCGTTTCAACGGATTCCGAAGAATATGCTTCCATCGCAAGGTCTTATGGAGCGGATGTGCCGTTCCTGCGCCCTGCAGAGATCTCCGGGAGCGCTTCACTGGATATCGAATATCTGGAATACACATTAAAAGAACTTAAAGATCGGGAAGATGTAATGCCCGATCTTGTTGTGTTATTAAGGCCCACAACGCCGCTTCGGAATGTGGATCTTATAAGAGAAGCCATAGACAGATTTTTATCTGCGCCTTCGGATGCATCGTCACTTGTTTCCGTTTCGGCTGCGAATGACTGCGCATACAAATGGGCGAAGATCGCGGATGACGGATATTTACAGAGCCCGTTTTCGGAGCTTGAATTTGACGATGTCAATAATCCGAGGCAGTCGTTTCCGAAGCTCTACATTCCCGATGGATATGTGGATGTATTAAGAAGCGATGTGATAACCGGAGAGCATAAGGTTTACGGAGACAGATCAATTCCCTTTCTGATCGAAGAAGGAGCAGTTGATATCGACCGTCCCGAGGATCTTGCAAAAGTAAGGGACATGGACATACTTGAGAAAAACGAGATATATAAGGAACTTGTAAAAACAGGTAAAAAAGGAGAACAAAATGCTTGATATCAATTTCTACATGAGATTTTCAGATCTCATCGACTCGCTTGATAAGGATAAGGAATATACGGCCGATGAGATGTTTGAGAAGCTTGAGGCGATAAGGAGTAAGGATCCCGTTGTCTATAATATCGAGACGACGAACCGCTGCAACATGCGCTGCAAGATGTGCCCGAGGACCACGATGATGACCAGATGCATCGAGGATATCAACAGGGAGACATTCTTAAATGTCGTTGATCAGATAAGACCTCATACCGATGAGGAGTGGGCAAAGTGGAAAGCATTCTGCGAGAAGAAGTACGGGATCTATGAAGATGAGATGAGCGAGAATCATTTCTTCTTATACATCATCCCGAAGGTCATCCAGCTCCACGGATACGGCGATCCTCTTCTTGACAGGTATATGGCCGAATATGTAAGGATCCTTCACGAGAAAGGCTTCTATTCATACTTCAGCTGCAACCCTTCAAACATCAATCTCGAGCGTACCTATGAGATGCTTGATGCCGGCCTTGATTATATCAAATATTCGATAGAGAGCGTTGATGATGCCGAGCACAAGGCTATCCGCGGTGAGGCTTCCAACTTCTCCGAAAGCTACAAGAAGATATTGCAGGTCCTTGATTATAAGCATGAGCACAACCTTTCGACCACGATCGTTATCACGATGCTTGACCTTAACAGGACTCATCAGAAAGAGGATTTTGATAAGCTCTTAGCTGCTTTTGAAGGACTGGATGTTTATATCTATTTAAAGAGCGAGGACTGCCAGTGGTACAGGAAGGATTTCCACGGTACCAATTCCATTCACTGGTCCGAGATATGCAAGCATCCCTGGATGACGATGACCGTTAAATCAAACGGCGAGGCTACGATGTGCATGGAAGATTTCAATAACGAGATCGTCTTCGGCGATACCAATACCCAGAGCCTTAAAGAGATCTGGGAGGGTGAGCCTTATAAGAAGTTCAGATATCAGCATCTTTATGCAAAAGATGATATCAAGTGTGTAAAGCAGTGCGACATGAAACTTATGGGTGACTGCTACAAGATCATATAAAACAAAAAACGGTGCCCGGTACGCTGTCACGTCCGGGTATGTGACAGGGCTCTTTACAGGCCCTGTCATTTGGAATAGGGGTAAAAATGAAGAAAGTTGTTATCGTTGGTGCGGGACCTGCCGGTCTTACCGCCGCATATGAGCTATTATCAAAATCAAAAGAATATGAGGTCGTGATCTTTGAAGAGAGTGACAAGTTCGGAGGTATCTCCCGTACGGTCGTCCACCATGGAAACCGTATGGATATGGGAGGACACCGTTTCTTTTCAAAGGTTCCCGAGGTAAATGAATGGTGGCAGAAGATGCTGCCGCTTCAGGGTGCGCCCTCTAAGGATGACATCATCTTAAACCGTCCATACAGCGTCGAAGAAAACGGACCCGATCCCGAAAAGACGGACCGCGTCATGCTTAAGAGGAACCGTCTTTCGAGGATATTCTTTAACAGTAAATTCTTTGATTATCCGATCTCGTTAAAGCCCGAGACCATTATCAACATGGGCTTTTTTACCACGATCGTAGCGGGATTTAGTTATTTAAAGACAATATTTGTAAAGAGAGAAGAAAAGTCCCTGGAGGATTTTTATATCAATCGCTTCGGTAAGAAACTCTATTCGATGTTCTTTGAAAACTATACCCGGAATCTCTGGGGACGCCACCCTTCCGAGATCTCACCCGAGTGGGGAGCACAGAGAGTAAAAGGCCTTTCGATAGCAGCCATCTTAAAAGATATCTTCGGAAAGATCTTTAATAAGAAAAACAGAAAAGTTGAGACTTCGCTCATAGAAGAATTCAAATATCCCAAGCTTGGGCCCGGACAGCTCTGGGAGATCACCGCAAACGAGATAGAAAAGCTCGGCGGAAAGATCGTGATGAATGCCCGCGTTACAGGAGTAAAAGTTGATAAGGACAGTTCTTCCGACAAGGGGGAAAATGCGAAGAAGATCTCCGCTGTTACTTTTGAAGAGAACGGAGAAAGCAGGACTTTAGAGTGCGATTATCTTATCTCATCCATGCCCGTAAAGGATCTTGTTGAAGGTATGAATGATGTTCCCGAGGATAAATTAAAGATTGCTTCCGGTCTTCCCTACAGGGATTACATGACCGTGGGCGTCCTTATATCAAAGCTGCATCTTGAAAATAAGACAAATATCCCCACGCTCGGCGGGATCATCCCCGATGACTGGGTTTATGTTCATGACAGAAAAGTTAAGATGGGTCGATTCCAGGTCTACAATAACTGGTCTCCGTACATGGTAAAAGATCCCGAGCATACGGTGTGGATGGGCCTTGAATATTTCTGCAATGAAGGCGATGAGATGTGGAGTATGTCCGATAAGGAATTCGCGAAGATGGGTATGAAGGAAATGAAGAAGATGCATCTTATCGAGTCTAAGGAAGAGATCCTCGACTATCATGTTGAGCGTGTCAAGAAAGCCTACCCCGCTTACTTTGATACCTATGATCAGATGGATGAACTTCGCGCATATCTTGATGAGATATCAAACCTTTTCTGCGTCGGCCGTAACGGACAGCATCGCTACAACAATATCGATCATTCGATGTGCACAGCCTTTGAAGCGGTAAAGAATATCATCGGTGGCGTTACTTCAAAAGAGAATATCTGGAATGTAAATACAGAGAAGGAATATCACGAATCCAAATAGTATACCTTAATACTTGCAGCATTACTTGCGGGTGGTGATGCATTTCATCTTATCCCGAGGATAATAGTAAATTTCCGTGGGAGTATGAAATATCAGGATTTCTTCCTGGGACTCGGGAACCTGATCTCTTCGATAACGATGACGCTCTTTTACGTTGTGCTCATATTGATGGCGGATACGCTCGAATATGATGAAAGTATGTATAACAGCGGTGTCGAGGGACTGATCCTGATATTTACGCTCATCCGTCTGGTGATATTATTCCTTCCACAGAACGGATGGTTTAAGAGAGAGCCGAACCGGACCATGGCCATCGCCAGAAATGTACCGTTTGCGATCATAGGATTATTGACAGTTGTTGGCCTGTTTGATGTTATGGCACATGCCGGAAACTATCATACCGGATTTTATAATCTTATCATCATTCTTGTTATCGGCAGTTTTATATTCTATATGCCGGTCGCTCTGCTTGGTAAGGAAAAGCCGAAACTAGGAATGCTGATGATACCCAAGACCATATGCTACATGGTTATGTTATCACTTATATGTTTTGTGTGACAGGGATTCTTTGGAAAGTGTCTTTACATATTCTTCTAAGTCTTCATAAGTGAAATTTTCGTTCATTTTTATTCCTCTCCGGTGCCTTGCATTAATGAAATATTTTTTTATATGCAGCAGGCCCTCATATTAATACGTAAGAAATTGGAAATGGGAAAACGGAGGTTTTCATGAAACAAAACATGAAAAAGATGATCAGCTATTATAAACCATATATGGGGACATTTTACCTGGATATGTTTTTTGCGATGTTGGCTTCGCTTATCAGTCTTGTGATCCCGTTGGTTGTAAGGTATGTTACGACGGATGTGGTTCAAATGGAGATTCAAAAAGCAGTCCGGCTCATTGTGATCATCTGCATGATCCTGTTGGTACTTGTTCTGGTCCAGTTTGCATCCAACTACTTCATAACGAATATCGGACACGTGATGGGTGCGAAGATGGAATATGATATGAGAGCGGAGATCTTTGCGCATTATCAGAAGCTCTCATTCTCCTTTTTTGATGACCAGAAGGTTGGTCAGCTGATGAGCCGTATTACAAGCGATCTTTTCGATATTACGGAGCTGCTGCATCACGGACCGGAGAATATCGCGATCTCCTGCATCAAGATCATCGGTGCATTTATCATTCTTTTAAATATCAGCTGGGAGCTTACTTTAGCGGCATTTGTGCTGCTTCCCTTCATGTTCGCATATGCATTTATCATGAATAGTAAAATGAAGAGAGCCTTCAAGGAAAACCGTGTACAGATCGCAGAGGTCAATACGCAGATCGAGGACAATCTTTCGGGCATCAGAGTTGTGAAATCCTTTGCCAATGAAGAGATCGAGCGGGAAAAGTTTAAGGTCGGAAACGACGGCTTTCTTCGGGCGAAGAAGCAGAGCTACTTCTATATGGGATTCTACCATTCAGGGATGACCGCGTTTACGATGATGATCAATGTGGCGGTTATTTTGATCGGCGGAATCATGATGGCGAAAGGGCGCGTTGATGTAGCGGACTTTGTTACATTTCTCCTTTATATCAATGTATTTACAGACCCAATCAAAACCCTCATTGATTTTGCGGAGCAGTTCCAAAACGGATATTCGGGCTTTGAGAGATTTATGGAGATCCTGAGCATCGAGCCGGATATCAAGGATCGTGAGCATGCAGTTCCGCTTGAACATGTACGAGGCGATATCGTTTTTGATGATGTATCCTTCAAGTACAAGGATACGGAACACAGAGTATTAAGGCATATAAGCCTTGATGTTAAAGCCGGCTCGTATGTGGCTCTTGTCGGTTCGTCGGGAGGCGGAAAGACGACGCTCTGCAGCCTGATCCCGAGATTTTATGATGTGACAAAGGGATGCATAAGGATTGACGGAAAGGATATCCGGGATGTAACGCTGAAGAGTCTCAGAAATAATATAGGAATTGTTCAGCAGGACGTATATCTTTTTGCCGGAACCATATTTGAAAATATCGTTTACGGTAAGCCGGGTGCAACAAGGGAAGAGGTAATTGAAGCTGCCAAGCTTGCAAATGCACATGACTTTATTATGGAACTTCCGAAGGGCTATGATACGGATATCGGACAGCGTGGGATCAAGCTTTCGGGTGGACAGAAGCAGAGGCTTTCCATTGCGAGAGTCTTTTTGAAGAATCCGCCAATCCTCATATTTGATGAGGCGACAAGCGCACTTGATAATGAGAGTGAAAATATTGTCAAGGAGTCCTTAGAGAGGCTGGCACATAACAGAACCACCTTTGTGATCGCGCACAGACTTTCTACGATCAGAAACGCCGAGAAGATTCTGGTCCTTACTGAAAAGGGAATAGAGGAATCCGGAACGCACGAGGAACTGATCGAGAAAAACGGAGTCTATGCCCAGCTCTATAAATGGACGAAATAGGGTGTCACAGTCCTCTGGCATATCGCTGTAATAGACAGACTTTAAAGTCTTTGAAAAAAATCGAGTATACTGTTGCGGCTGAATTTAATTAGGATAATACATAAAAAGTTAGGGGGTTATATGAATTATTTCAGAGTGCACATGAAAGACTGTGCTTACATCACTAAGCAACCCAGGGGGATTTTTACGGCTGTAGGCAAGCTTGTAGACAGTAAGATGCTAACAGAAGAAGAGGAGAAGGATTATTGGCGCAACAGAGAGTATTTCGAAAGAGTATTGCCTGTTCCTCCGTTTTATGAGAATAATAATCCTGATGGCGCTATCACATGGTTTAAGAACAACGATGAAGCGAAGGATATCTGGGAGCAGATGACGTTCTATCGTGAAATGTGTAAGAAGTATGGAGTAAAGCTCTATGTTTCCGAATGCGAAGAGATTCCGGGTGAGCTCATATATGAGGATGCGTTCCAGATAGCCGTTAAGAATCAGACGGAAGGCATTGTAATAATCACTAAGGAGCTTTAATTACAGTAAAACACAACAAGGGGG
>DMCJ01000122.1 GCA_003446735.1 Lachnospiraceae bacterium
CGTCCGTCCTTTGGGATATAATCCTCCCATGAAAGCGCCTTGGTCTTTTCGAAGAGCTCATCAAAAGTATATGCATTAAACCTTCCGACCTCGATAAGTATCCTCTCTGCGGTCCGAAGATGGATGTTGGAAAGGCATATCGCTTCCTCATCTCCCGTAAAGCTGACTCTCCCGTCCTCCACGCGGGAAACATCATAACCAAGATCCGTTATCTCTTTTTTAAGTACCGACTCAAGTCCAAAATGGCATGGTGCGGTCAATATCATCTGACTCATTTTAATTACGTTTATTATTTTCTAAATTTTTCATAAACCTATTGAAAAAAAGGATTAAATGGGCTAAACTAAAGTTGTAGCAACTAATCCCCAATTTCACTTGCTACGAAAGAAGTATTTATTTATACTCCCCGTTAACAGGTCATCTTCGGATGACCTGTTTTCATGCGATTGCGCAGAGGCGCTGAGATGTATTTGTCAGCTTACGCTGACCAGCGCCTCGCGCACGAGAATGACTGCGTCATTCTCGATTTTATTTAAATAAGTATTCGCAAAAGCGGCGCGCGTTTTCTCTATTCTCTTCGCTTTTTCCTCCGAAGCAAAGATATACCTTATCATAAGGAAGATCCAGCTTCTTTGTAAAATCCCTGTCCGAGATATCAACGGCGACCTTGTATTCGGTCCCTGTCTTATCCTTCATGGAAATTATACGATCCGAAATATCCAGATAATCCACATATTCACCGAGTATCTGATCCGCAGGCTGTATCCTTATCGCATCCTCGCCCGAAACAAGATAATCAAGCCCGGGCTCGTCGGTTATTATGACATCATAAAAATCCTTGTCCAGAAGGCCACCGAACTGCATGACGGCAGCGCTCGACTCCTGGGTCCTGACATAATCATCTCTCTGCGTATCCTCGCTAAGCTCTATGCTTGCATTTCCCTGGATCTGGAACGTCCCGTCCTCTGTATATCCGAATTCTTTAAGATAATCTTTAAACGGGTTATCGGGGCTCTCAAGCTCGTATGCTGTTGTATGGTTACCGGTATTTAATATCGCATATGAGATAGCCGTAGGCAGGCTGTTTTCTCGCTGCGTGTTTATAAAGCTTATTATCCAGATTATAAGGATGGCCCCTAAGATGATATAAACCTTATTATAATAAAGAAGATATCCAACCTTCTTTAAGGGCGGCATGTCCTTCATCTCCGCCTTCATCCTTGCAAAGCCTTTAAGATCTTCCTTCGGATCCCTGTGTCCCTTTTCTCCGACACTTACTCCGGCTACGGTCCTCCCGGTCTCTATCTTAACATCCCCGGCTTTTTCTCCGGCTTTATCTTCGGCTTTTTCTTCGGCTTTATCTCCGGCGTTAGCTTCGACTTTTATCTCTTCTGTGGTTTCGTTATTCTTTTTATTCTTTTTCTTCTTACTCATCCGCGTTTTCTTCCTCCGTATTAAGTCCCATCTCCTCTTCAAGATCATCAAAAAGAGGCTTTAAGAGCATGGAAGTAAGATAGGCAAGAAATGCAACTAAAAATACAAGCCAGAAAACCCATGTATAAACAAATATCTTTGCATTAACGAGATACACTCCTATGGGAGCTACCCATAACAAAAATACCTTAAGCCATAATCCGAGATTCTTAACGGAAAGGATCAGCGTATTTCCGAGCATCTTTCCCGTGGTATTGTTATAGCGGGAAATGAGCGGGAAAAGAAAAGGTGACATGAATAAAAGGATCACCATAACGGCAATGAACACGCCTACTATGACCGTATGGATGGCACCGGTCGTTATCCTCGCATACTGTGCTCCTATATACATCAGATATAATATGACCATTATACCGATCCAGATGATCGTCGTCTGCTTAAAGTTTAATTTAAAAGACTTCCAGTAATCTTTACGTATCGATCCGAATTTACCCCTTACCAGCTGATTTGTAACATAGAACGTAGCTGTAAGGGAAGTCCCTATCGTAAATATCGGGAGGCATCCTAAGACAAAACAGATATTTAAAGATACCAGATCTCCGAACCTGTCAAAGACCTTTAATATTCCTTCCCGTCTTCTCTTTGCCGCATTGCTTCCGTCTGTGGACATTTATCTGTCCCCCTTTCATTACTCAACGAAGATTGTAACATTTTTCATTATATAAAGCAAACGAAAAAGGGCGCTCCCTTACGGGAACGCCCAAATAATCAAATGTGTTAACTAGCCCTTTACGGAACCGAGAGCTACACCGGCTATGATGTACTTCGATAGTACCAGGTAAACTATGATCAGCGGCAAGGCCGTTAGCGATAGTCCCAGATATATAGCACCGAACTCGGTTCTGTAGATATCACCGTTTAACAGGGATACCATGATGGGAAGTGTGTATTTGTTCTGCTTCGTTAAGAGGATCAACGGTGTGAACAGGTTGTTCCATGTAGTAACGAATGTGAATATTGCCTGAGTCGCAATAGCGGGTTTCATGATCGGGATAGCGATCCTGTTAAATATGAAGAACTCTCCCGCACCGTCTATTCGGGCTGCCTGAACAAGCTCGAAAGGAAGTGCACCAACCATATACTGTCTCATGAAGAATACCATGGACGAGTTAGCTATAGCAGGGATGATCAGGATGCTCAGGTGGTTTGTCATATGGACCTTGTAGATCATCTGATAGAAACCGATCGTAGTAAGCTGAGCAGGGATCATCATAACTCCGACGATAAATCTGAATGCTGCATCTCTTAACTTCCACTCATAGATAACAATACCATAAGCGGTCAGAGTAGAGAAGTAAATAGCAAGTACCGTTGCTCCTACGGAAACGATCAGGGAGTTCATGAAACCTACCTTAGGATCGAATGATTTACCCGTAAGAACCTTGAAGTTATTGATAAGGTACTTTGAAGGTATTAATGATACAGCGTGCTGCTGGATCTGGTTTGTTGAACGAGTAGCGTTCACCGCCATGATGATGAACGGGAATATAGCTAAGATCGTGAGTATGATACAAACGATATAGATCACAACTTTTATTCCATAATGATGGCCTTTTGCTTTTGTACTCATTATCTCACCCCCTTAACCCATCTTTGCTGCACGCTTAGCTTCCTTCGCGCGGAACTTGGCTGCACGTGCTTCCTGCTTCTTGATCTGTGCAAGAGCTGCTTCATCTTTATCACGAAGTGCCCAGAACAGGAGTGCCGATATGACTACGATTATGATGAACATGATCATAGATGCGGCAGATGCCTTGTTGTACAGGTACGAACCCTTGAATGCCAGGTTGTAGATAAAGATGTTGGTCGTCATTGTTGCGTTATCGGGACCTCCGCCGTATACGAACAGCTGAGGGATATCGAACATGTTCAGACCACCGATCAAGCTGGTTACGAGTGTGAACAGTAAGATCGTCTTAACGTTCGGGATCGTGATGAGCCAGAATGTCTGCCAGCCGTTAGCGCCGTCGACTTCCGCTGCCTCAAAGATCTCGGTACTGATACCCAGAACACCGGATATCAATATGATCATTGTATAGCCGTACCACATCCACGTCTGTATAAACATGACTATGTACTGCGCGACATGTTTCTTAACAAGGAACTGATAAGGCTCGTCTATAATACCTAAGCGGATCAGGATATCGTTTACAGGTCCCATCGGGAATCCGAAAAGGGAGCTGAAAAGGATAGCGACCGTAGCTGCGGTAATAATGTTCGGTAAATAGAATACTACTTTGAAGAAACCTTCGCCTTTTACTTTGAAACGTCTGTCGGTAAACCAAGCTGTAAGTAAAAGTGCTAATGATAACTGGGGAATGAAGTTGAATACCCACAGTTTTATAGTGTTACCAAATGCTTTTCTGAAAAGCTTGTTTGATAATATGAATTTGTAGTTTTCAAACGGATCGGATAAGAATTTGAAACTTGTAGTTGCAACACCCTTAAGATCCGTGAATCCGATCACCATGGTGTATAATGTCGGATACAGGTTGAATATCGCGTATGTTATGAAAAACGGAAGGCAGAATATGTAGCCCCACTTCGCATAACCGCCGAATTTCTTATTCTTCATTTGCCCTTTCCCCCTAAAATAACCTTTTGAATTAACGAAATTCTGCGGGGAGAGATAACTCTCTCCGCAGAACCCGTATTACTTTTATGATTTTAGAGTAAGATTACTCAGCAACCTCGATACCAAGCTCGGTAGAAACCTTATCCTTGAAGTCTGCGATTGCTGCATCCTTATCCTTCTCACCAGCTGCATACTGGCTAACCTGATCAGTAAAGGCGTTGTTGATTGTCTCGTCATACTGAGTCATGTTATCACCCTTTGCAAACTTGTTAGCAGGAATGAATACGTCGAACATGTTCTGTCCGCCAAGGAAGTCAAGAGATCCGTCGGACTTGCCCATTACAGTACCGGATGCTACAGTATCCTTTGTGCCGCCTTCGCCGTTAAGAGTACCGTTAGCCCACTTGTACTGAAGACCATCCTCTGTAGAATCAAGAGTGATCCAGTAGATGAGATCCTTGATAGCTTCCTTCTTAGCATCATCAGCAGATGCGGAGCACATTACCCATGTACCACCCCAGAAGAAACCAACGGGGGACTCACAAACTGCCCAGTCACCGTAGGTACCCTCGCCAACTTTCTCACCGCCGCAGTTAGCGCCGATTGTGTAGTTGATGAGCCATGCGGGACCGAAGAAGCAGAATGCGTTAGCATCGGAAGTACCGCTCATATCTGCGAACCATGCATCGCCCCATGCGGAGGTCTTGTTGGACCAACCATTGTCATAGAGGTTCTTTGCATAATCCATGAATGCTAACTTGGAATCATCGATCTGAAGCTTTCCGTCAGCATCGATCCAGCTCTTGGAAGAGGGGTCATGCTTACATACGTTCCAGATATCTCCGTCGGAAGATACGATAGGATAACCAGCGTCCTTAAGGGTAGCAGCTGCTTCCCAGAACTTGTCAAAGCTTCCTGAACCACCACCAACAATCTTGGAGATCTCAGCGGGATCGTCTGTTCCGAATACTTCCTTAGCGATGCTTCTTCTGTAGATTAAAGCACCACCGGTTGTCTGATAACCAAGAGCAACAAGCTTGCCGTCAGGGTTGGTTCCTACATCAACTGTGTAAGGAGCGATATCTGCTTCAGCAAGAGCGCCCTTTACGTCGATACCAAGATCTTCGTAAGGCATAGCGAAAGAAGACATATCACCCTGTGTATACTTAACAACGAAAGCTTCCTCAGCAGCGTACATATCTACGTCGCCGTTAGCAAGTGCCTGGTCAAGTGCGGGCTGATAAGCACCGTTTGTTGTAGCAATGATTGTGGACTCAACAGTATAAGGGAAATCAGGATTATCCTCTACATACTTCTGAACCATACCAGGGATCTCATTGGTGAAAGACCAAAGATTGATGGTACCCTGATCACCGCCGTTAGCGGGCTTTGCAGTCATTGTTTCCTTGTCTTCTGTTGCTGCTGCGTCGTCACCGGACTCCTCAGCTGCATCTTCTTCCTCTGCTGCTGCATCATCAGTTGTCTCTTCTTCTGCTGCTGCATCATCAGTTGTCTCTTCTGCAGCTGCATCATCTGCAGGTGCTGCAGGCTCTGCGGTGCTGCCGCATCCGGCAAGAAGAGTAGCAACCATAGCTACAGAGAGCATTACGCTTAATACTTTCTTCTTCATTTTTTCCTTCCTCCTCTAAAGATTTTGAAAAAGTTTTTGTATTACAAATGCTACTTTATAACATTTTGTTCAAAAAAGCAAGGGTTTTTATGGAATTTTTGTGTATAAAATGCTTTTTTGTTAATAATTTACATTTTTTTAGTCAAAATCTGTACATATTTTGTTCATAGTTTGTTCATATTTGAACCCCCTTTTTCCAACAAATCTCCATCTTGCTCGAGCACACGGATTTTGGAACAAAACCATTCAGTTCGAAGAAGGCAGACTGAATGTTTACATTCAAGTCTGCCTGATTTGAACAAACTCCGCCAAAAAACGTTTATTAACAAGGAAAAGCCCCTCCACATGAGCAAAAGGAAAGCGACGAAGTCGCGATTTTGCGAATGTGGGGGGCGAAGCATAAGCAAAGGAGTGCCACCGGCACTCCTTCGCGTAGTTTCTTCTTATAATAAGTAGATTCTCGTCAACCCATAGTAACTACAACATCATAGCTTGTCTTACCCTTCTCGTAAGGAACGATGCAGCCGTCAACTTCCTTACCGTCGACAGTCATGCTCTTAACGCCCTTCTCTACATTATCGGGGTTAACTACTTTGATATTGTAAGTACCTTCTCTGAACTTCCTTGTGATCTCGAAATCACCGAAGCCCTTGGGTGTACAGGGATTAATGGAAAGTCCCTTATGAGTAGGATATACACCGAGGATATACTGGGAGATATTTACAAAGGTCCATGCAGCGGTACCTGTAAGCCATGAGTTCTTACCCTCGCCGGGGATCTCTCCGTCTGCACCTGCTACCATCTGGGAATATACATAAGGCTCGGTACGATGGATCTCAGAGAATTCCTCAACATAAGCGGGGCAGGTCTTTTTATAGATCTCAAACGCCCTGTCTCCTCTTCCCACTACGGTCTCAGCGATGGAAACCCAGGGGTTATTGTGACAGAAGATACCTGCATTTTCCTTATATCCCGG
>DMCJ01000156.1 GCA_003446735.1 Lachnospiraceae bacterium
TCTCATGTGAGAAGTCTTTTAATCTCTCTTCCTGGGTTTCAAGGACTTCTTTCTTTAATGCTTCATCCTTTACCAGCCTGTCGATGATGCCCGCCGTTATAACCGGATCCTTGGTATCTGTCTGTATGCCGGCGTCTCCGAGCGTATATCCAACTGCTGTGGAGTCATAGGCTATGATCGGTGTCTTTAGGTACATTGCCTCGATAAGGGGCACACAAAAGCCCTCATGGTCGCTCTGGCATAAAAATACGTCAGCCGTCTTATAAAAGCCTATTATCTCGTCAAAACGGATGTGGCCCGGAAATATGACATTCTCGACACCGAGAAAGTCTATATAGGATGTAAGCCTTTCCCTGTAGCGGTCGCTCACATTTGACGATCCGACTAAGATAAGCCTGCATTTTTTATTATACAGACGCTGATACATGTTAAACGCGGCTATTACATCTTCCTGTCTCTTATTGGGAACCACTCTTCCGACAAAGAGGATATTTACATAGTCGTCCTCGCCATAGTCTTTGATTATATTTTCTGCCGGCTTTATGTCGTAATCGGAAAACGGCATCACTATGGGAAGCACGTATGTCGGACATATAAAGCCCATATTTACAAGATCAAGCCTGTTGTATTCGGAATCGGCAAGGGCATAGTCGGTGTAATTTGCCAGTAACTCAAGCTCTTTGTACCCGTCGCCGCATATCCTCTCAGAATGCTTATCATAAAGCTCAAAGAAATGAGGCGGTGTGATATTGTGATAGATGAGCATCTTCTTGCATGTAAGATCCTTAAAGAAGAAGCTGAGTTCAGAGCCGCATGCCATATGATAGATAACGACATCATCGTCATTTATGGAAGGGATATCATCCATGGAGAATATCCCCTCGCCTGCAAGCCTCTTATCTATGCTGTAGGAATATACACTTGTTTCATATCCGGCCTTTTTTAATACATCAAAAAAAGCCAACACGTCGTTGCCTACAGCGTCTCCGTATAGTAAGGACGGTACGATCTGGATCACTCTCATTTGTTATCTCCCATCCCTTCGGTCTTTCCGTTTAATCTGTTTATCTCGTTTTCGCAGGCCTCAAGACGTTTTTTAAGGAATTTATTCTCCCTGTCAAGCTCCTCGAATCTGCCTAAGATCATTCTTTCGATCTCTTCAGACTTCTGATTATGCCTCTCCTGCTCTTCGATAGCAACCAGATACATGATCGATGTAAACTTTCTGACGATAGCCTTATATATACGCTTTAAGATGTTGGGCTCTTTGTAGTAGACCGAGGCGATGATCCTTTTATCCTTATACTCCTCTAAGATCTCCTCATAGCGGCCTTTACGGAAAACATCCGCCTCTATGCTTAAGGGCTCAACTTCATCAAAGGAAATGAATCTGTCGGGAAGCGCATCCGGCATTACGGGCGGGTTATTCTTAACCTCATTAATGATATTGTCAAATTTCTCTGATCTCATATCTTATCAAGTATCTCCAACACGATCGAGTCGGCAACAAGGCCGTCGGAATTTCCGGGATCTACCACAAATTCGACATTTTCACATATCTTATCCGTGGAAAAATCAACATATCCCTCGTCATTTTCAATGACAGCCTCGGCAAGGACCTCTTCGCCAACATCGGCCGTAACTCTGAGCCTTGCAGCCGCATACTTGCCGCCGTCTTCCAGATGGAACTTGTAATGAACTCTGAAAAAGCCGTCATATATGCTGCAATAAGGTCCAAAGAGGATATCACCGCCTTCTACCTTGCGGGATATTCCTTCTTCGCCTTTTTCATTAGCCTTATTATTAAGCCTGTAAAGCATCTCGATCCTTTTATTGTCTTTCCCGGATCTTATGCTTTCCATAAACTCCTCTTCCCGTTTCCTGTCCACGGCATTATCGAGGTATTTTACATCAAATATCTCGTCAAAACGCATGTCTTTAATCTTATCGCGGCCGCACATGACGTATGGAACAAAGTTATCAAGGACATAGGGCTCGTAGCCGTAGACCTGATAGCCGTTTTTACGGAGCTTTTTTATCATATCCGAATGGCCTACGCAGCCGTAATAAAGGTATCTTTTTGACTTATCGGGGTTAAGCGCATTAAACGCAGCTTCTATTTCCTCTTCTGTTACCGTTTCTGCGTCCATTCTGGCCTGTGTGATGGCATCGGGGAGTATATCTTCCCTTTTGGTCTCTTCTAAGTATCTGCAGGCCTTCTCGAGGTCAGAGCGCATGCGGTTGATGTAGTCAAGCTGCATATTGCACTTTTTCTTAAGATCCTCGACGGACTGGTCAACTTCTTCACCGCCGGATTCCGAGCTCATGTCGTCAATATAATACGCATGCACCTCTTTGGGGCGGCCTTTCATCTTAATGACGCCGTCCTTTATCCATATCGTCGTATCACATATGCTCTCGACCTGACCTAATGCATGGGATACGAGAACGATCGTGACACCCTGTTTCCTTATTTCCTTAAGCTTTCTGTAACATTTGGACTGAAACGCAATATCCCCTACCGCCAAGATCTCGTCGATAAGCAGTATATCCGCATCTACGTTTATCGCAACGGCAAATGCGAGCCTCATGTACATACCCGATGAGTAGGTGCGGACCGGGTTATCTATGTAGTCGGCAAGCTCTGAAAAGTCGATGATATCCTGGACGCGGGCGTCGATCTCGGATCTTGAGAGGCCGAAGATCGAGGCGTTTATGTAGATGTTCTCTCTGCCGCTCATATCGGGGTGGAAGCCGGCGCCAAGCTCTATAAGGCTTGTTACGCGGCCGCGCATCTCGATGGAGCCAGAGTCGGGGTACATTATGCGGGTAAGGAGCTTTAAGGTCGTAGACTTTCCGCAGCCGTTACGGCCGATAAGGCCGACAGCCTCGCCTTTTTTTACGTCAAAGGAGATGCCCTTTAAGACATCGCGCACTTCGTTTCGGCGGCGGTTTTTATGGATGAGGAAGTCCTTTACGTTGTTGCTCCGATCCATATAGACCTTAAAGGACTTTTTAATGTCTCTTACTTCGATGGCATTTTCTTCTCTCATCACATCACCTCCGCAAAGTGGCGCTTAAGATGCGTAAATGATATCCATCCTATGATGAGCATTACAAGGCCCATTACCGTTCCCGTAAGGAAGGTATTAAGCTCCGGGGCCTGCTTATAGTAAAGGACGTCTCTGTAGGCCACGATTATGGGCGTCATGGGATTTAAGTAAAAGATGGGACGAAGGCGTTCGGGCACCATGTCAACGGAATACATAACAGGTGTCAGGAATTGCCATGCCATCATAAATATATTGATTATGAACTGAAGATCCCTGAAATATACAGTAACGCTTGATATTAAAAGTACGAGCCCGAAGGCAAGCAGGGTCTCCTGTAAGACTATTATGGGAAAATACCACCATACAGCTAAGTTAATACCCTTTCCCGATACGAGCAGCACCGCGATAACGACTACCATGGATAATAGCATGTTGATAAGCTGGGAAAGCACATGGCTTATCGGGAGCACTTCCCTCGGGAAATATATCTTGTTTACAAGGTTCTGCTGGCCGATGATGCAGCCTGCGCCGCCTACCGCCGAGGTCGAGAAATAAACCCAGGGTACTAACGCAACGAACAGGAACAGATAATAATCCTCTATTCCTGCGCGCATGATCACTGAGAAAACCAGCGTATATACGATAAGTTGTAACAAGGGATTAAGGAAGGTCCAGAAAAACCCCAGGACAGATCCCTTGTATCTGCCCCGAAGGTCCCTGTGAACCAGGGATGTTATCATTGTCCTGTAATCCCAGATCTCTTTAAGTAACTTCATTCTAGAATCCGTACTGCTTCTTAAGGTTCGCAAACTCCTGAGAGTTGGCAAAGCCCTTTAATACATCGTCCCTGCTCTTGCCGTTCTCCATCTGGACTCTCCAGTAAGCAAGTCCTGCGGAATCATACTCACGGTTAAGGAAGGTCCTGTATAATACCTTTATATATTCAACATCGTTTAAATTCTTATTTAAGAACTCCTGTGAGTGGAAGAAACCGGTCGTTGATACGTCGGTAACTGTCCATGCCTTGGAATTGATCTTTCCTGTCCAGTCGTTTAAGCCGTTAATATCATAGTTCCTTCCGAGGGCCTGAGTGTAAAGCCTTGCGACGAACATCGTACATCCGTAGTTAACGTCTCTGTTCTGTGCGGGCTTGTAGGTACCTCTGTCGATATGGTAGGAATCACATACCTGCTGGAATTCCTTACTTTCGGCAAATCCTCTGTAAACGCCTTCTCTTGTCACACCTGAGTTTAGCATGTTGAGCCAGTATTCCTTCCCTTTGGCATCCGATGCCCTGTTCATCATGACAAGGTAGAGACGCTCAACGAATTCGGAATCGCTTATCTTCTGGTTTTCAAGCTCCTTACTCATAAAGAAGCCTGCCGCAACCTCGGCTCCCGACTTCTGCTTACTTACGAGCCTGTTCTTCCAGTCTACAAGGCCCTGATCCTCAGCCTCTCTCTTTAATGCTATGGTATAAAGTCTCTTAACGAAATCGCGGACCTTATCATCATTTCCCGCTGCGTCGTTATCGCCGCCAAGATAGTTGGTAGCATCGAAGAACTCGATAACGTAGTTAATGGTGCAGGGCGCTCCTGCCTTTGTTTTAAGTCCGCTTATAGTTACGGAGTAAAGTCCGGTCGGAACTCCGGTACCGAATGCATTTGTACCCGGTCTGAAGGAGATCACGTTTCCGAAATAGTTGCTGTCCTTGATTATATTGTAATATTTAACTCTCGTATCGCCCTTATCCGTAAGGGAATCCATGCCCTTGAATTCTATTACCGCACCGCCGG